>JAYUQF010000184.1:0-13509 GCA_043756885.1 Pseudomonadota bacterium | reverse complement strand
AAACCACTGTGAGCAAAGCAAATACAACGCCGATGTGATCGAGCTGACTGCCGGGGCGCACGAGCAGCAGCATGCCTGAGAAGCCAACGCCTGCACCTAACCAGCGCACCCGCCCAACCTGCTCACCCAACAGGCGTCCGGCCAACAACATGACGATAAATGGGGTAACAAAATTGATGGCCGTGGCTTCTGCTTGCGGCAGGCGGAACAGTGCGGTGAAAAAAAACAGCGTGAAGCCCGCCATCGTCAGCCCGCGCCAGACTTGCAAGCGCAGGTGACGGGTAACAACGAGCTCGGCGCCCATGCGCGGCCCCAGCACCAGCAACATTAAGATCGCCTGGCCGGCATGACGTGCCAGCGCTATCAGCGGTATGCCCATGTCATGGGACAAACGCTTGCCGGTTGCGTCGAGCAGCGCAAACAGCATCTGCGCGCCGATCAATAGAACAAGCGCACGCAGTGGGTGAAAGCGAGCGACTGACGGTGCGCTCATGGGCGCACCGTTATAACGAAATTACCCCACGTCCCCCGCGGATTGCCTACTCCCATTGCATAAGGAAGGCCGCGATATCACGGATATCACGTTCGTCCTTGGCATTGCGCGGCTCCGGGAACGGCGGTGGCATGGGCGAACGGGGTTTTTTAATGAAGGCCACCAACTCGGCCTCGGTCATCTTGTGTTTGACCTTGGTCAGATCAAACGGCTTCCAGGATTTGCCATCGGCACCATGACAAGCGCCGCATAAGCCAAAAAAGAGATCGCGTCCGTGGGTGATATCGGCTTTTTGCGTGGCGGCTTCTTTAGCCAATAGCGCAGCCGGCAAGGCCATGATCACAATGCTCGGGCGACCGCTTGCGCCATAGACGCTGCGCGATACGTTGCCCGAAGTGAAGGCTACATACTGCCGCCCGCGATTTTCGTAGGTGATCACACCGCCCGACAACGAGCCGCCGGTGGCGACGGTTTTCAGTACCTTGCCATCGTCACTGTTGAAGACAAAAAAATTGCCGGCATTGTCGCCGCCCATGACGATGCCGCCGGCTGTCGGGGTGATGCCGGACAACACGGCGGAGTCAGCGTGATACTGCCAGGCGATTTTGCCGGTATCGGCATCGAGGGCAGTAAACCAGCCACTGGGTTTGCCAACGCCACTCCAGGTGCCTCCGTAATTGGTGCCACCGGGCACTGGTTTGGTGCCTGATTCACGGACAAATATCGAGCAGTAATCGAGCGCACCTACAAACAGGCGATTACGCTGCGGATCGAAGGCCGGACCATTCCACTCGACACCACCCGACACCCCAGGGCAAACCTTTACACCTTCTTCGGTGGGTTGTGGCGGGTTTTCGTCGACCGTCGTGATCGGCGTTTTGGCCACCAGCTTGTGCGTTGTGCGATCGACGAGGTGCATATAACCATCTTTGCCACCAGCGGCGACCATCGCTTTGTGTTGACTGTTGCGATACAGGACGGGTGCTGCGGCCAAGTCGTGATCGAGGCCGTCATTGGGTGCGAGTTGATACCACCATTTCAACTGACCGGTGCGCGCATCCAACACTAGAACACAGTTGGTGTAGAGGTTGGCGCCGGGCCGGTCGCCGGGTGCAAAATCGGGTACGGGATTGCCGATGGGTATAAACAGCTCGGCGCTGCCGGGATCCAGCGCGAAGTGTGTCCAGGTGCCACCACCACCACTGCCGTTATTCCATACCGTGTCCTTCCAGGTCTCCGCGCCGGGTTCGCCCGGTAGCGGCACGCTGTAAAAGCGCCACACCTCGCGGCCGGTATCGGCGTCGTAGGCAATGATGCGACCACGCACACCAAATTCGGACACCGCGGTGCCGACGATCACCAGACCATTCCAGGCTAAAGGTGAGCCGGTGACAAGTTCACCGTTGGCCGGGTCGCCCACCACGTTGGACCACACTTCAGCACCGGTGGCCGCATCAAGTGCGATCACACGGCCATCGCCGGTGCCGCGATAAAGGCGACCGGCGTAATAGGCCACGCCACGATTGACGGGGAACGGCGTGCTCTTGTCTGCGCGATAACTGCGCCGCCACTTAACCGCGCAGGTGGCAGGGTCGAGGGCAATGGTGTCGGTAATGGTGGTTGCGTACATCACGTCGCCGACCACAATAAGACCCGCCTGAAAAGAACCATGATCGTCGATACGCAGACGACACACTTCGGCGAGTTGGGCGGCGTTGTCGGTATTGATCTGGCGCAACAGCGAATACCGTTGCCCATCAAGAGACTTGTTATAGCTGCCCCATTCGCCACCGACGCTGAAGGTGGGCGGTGTACTGCCAGGCTTGTCGGCCGCTGCAGCACCCACGGTACTCACGCTCAATAATGCAAAAAAGGCCGTGCACACGGCACGGTTCAGGTGCCAGCGCGTGGAGTGCTGTGTCATGGATCCTCCTCCCCAGGAAGTTGATGCGACTATTTAGTTCTCATCCATAAAAGGCCTTCCTGGCCGTTTATGGATTCGGTAACGAAAAAAGTGTGATTTTTCATTACCTCCGTAATCAACGACTTGCGTCGTCGATTACGCCGGTGCATCCCTGCACCGGGATAGTTTCCATCCCTTTGTGGATGGAAACTATTTAACGCGAGTGCGTCGCGTGATTGTACCGCGCTGACGTGGTGCGTCACCGCTGCGATCGGGGGGGCGTGCGCTTGCTGTCAGATGCGGGCCCCGCGCGCTGCAGGATGTTGGTGATGGGGTCATCACACCATGCACGCGTGACAACATCGGCATGTTCCACCGCGCCGTCCAATGGCACCAGACAAACCGTTCCCGGTGTGAGTTGCGTTTTCAACCCAAAGCAATAGGCCAGGCCTTGCTGCGCTAGTGATGCGCGCAAACGCACATTGCACGGCCGCGTGCTGTGGGTATAAGCGCTGACCAGAAAGGCGGTGCGCTGATTTTGGCCTGCCCAGGTGGCAAACAGCGTTTCGTGATCGTAGAGCGCATCAAGCAATACCACGCCGCGGATGCGCCGATTGGTGCGGCCAACACTGAGCGCAGCAGCGGCCGGACAGTAGCCACCGCTGTAAGCGATGATGATGACGCTGGCTTGCTGTAAGCAACCGGCGGATTGTTGATGTTGTCCATCACGAAGTGCACACAGGCCTTCCAGGCCGCCTATTGCTTCATCGAGAAAGGCGCGAAACACACCGCGCACAGCAAAACGGCCGGCGCTGGAATCCGGGGCATCCAGCGCAAACTGAGGTGCGATGAGTAGCGCATTGATGTTGGCTGTGCGGATCTGGTGTAACACCCGTTGGCGATCGATGACGTCGCGTTGCAGGCGAGCGCGATTGCCATGCAGAAAAACCACGAGGGTGGCAGGGCGCTGAGCATCAAAGTTCGCTGGCACGGCAAGCAGTACACGTGACTGTGCGTAGGTTTCATCTTCCCAGCACACCTGGCCGTGGCGTGTGGTGCGACCGCGTCGTACACCCTCGCGCACGTCGAAAAAAACACGACGACCCGCACCACGGCCGTGACGCAGCGGAAACGGACTTGCAACGAATTTTTCGAAAACAATCACGTCGTGTTGCTGTGTCATAGGCGGGGGCAGCTCGTGCTGCAATACCAAGCCCGGTGTGCTGTGGACCTCAGAGTGCGGTGGCGGGTGTCATCGGGCGCAACAAAGCGTAGAAGGCCGGCAGCGCCATTAGATAAAACAAGCCCGCCAGCAGCAGGGCTGAACTCAAACCCAGTGACGTCGCAAGCAGCGGCACCATTGCCGCGCCGATGACCGACATACAACCGTTTACACCCCACGCCCATAAAAACATCTGCTCCTTGCCCAGGCGCGCCAGCCAGGTCATGCCCGTGGGCATCGGCATGCCCATGAGAAAAGCCGGTGGCAGGATCAACAAAAAACAACAGGGTAAACGCCAGCCGTAGGGCAGTGTGCCGACAAAGTCCAGCGCCCGATCGATGCCAAGACCATAGCCTATCAGCAGCACTGCGATGGCCAAAAAGATAAACGGCATGACGCTGCGTGCGCAGTCCAAATAGCGATCTGCACATAAACTACCGAAGCCGGAAAATACCAGCATGCCTGTAATCAATACCGTCGCCGATACGGTTGCGTTGCTGAGTGCGAGCACAAAATGGCTGATCAAAACGACCTCGACCATGATGTACCCAGCACCCAGACAGGCGAAGTAGAACAAGGTGCCGGCCTTACCCGGACAGCGCGCAAGCAGGCCCCGCCAACCGAATACCGCCGGCAGCGCAATCAATATCGCGCCGGCGCAACAGGCGATGATGAGGGTCGCCCATAGCAGCAGATAACCCCATTCGTCCTGTAACAGATCGAGCCTGTCCAAAACGCGCGGCAGATCAGCCGCACGCAAGTACGCGGCGAAATAAGGCCGCTGATTGGTGAGTGCGTGCAGATCGTAAACATAGGCGGCAGCGAGGTCAGGCCATTGCCCGCTGAGCAGCGCTTGCCAGGCGGCTCGTGCCAGTGCCACCGACGGCAAAACAGCGGGTGCCTCACCGGTCTGCGCGCCGAAACCGTCGTCTGCGCCTGCGAGACTGCTGGCGGGCTCACTGGTTTCGCCCGCAGCGGTCAGACGGCCAAACAGCTGGGCGCGATAGGCGGCTAAAACAGCGTCGGTGCCTTGCAAGTCCGGGCGCGTGCCGGGTGCCTGAAGCTCGTCGAAGGATAGCGCCCGGGCGCGGGCCTTGAGCGTTTTCACCTGCGTGTCGCTGAAACCACCGCGCTGGTACAACACGGTGGTGGTGGAGAGGTAGTTGGACACGACGTAAAAACAGCGCGATAGATCGGGCTCGTCCATTTCCCGCGCTGCTGTGACCATGGTGGCGTACAAACGCAAAACCGACTTCGGCGGTTCTTCTTTGTTCCACAACGTGACCGCGAGGATGCCACCGGCTTTTAGCGCGCGCATATAGGTCTGCATCGCTTCGCTGGTGTAATTATATTTTTCCGCGATAGCGAAGCCACCCGGGTTGGACAGTCCGGCGGAATCGGCCAGGCTCAGATCAACGACGTCGTAACGTTTGTCGGTGCGCGAAAGAAACACGCGACCGTCCTGCGTTACCACTTTCACGCGTGGCTTGGCCAGGATGTCGCCCGTGAATTCCCGCAGGGTCGGGTCGTGACGAAACGCGCTTAACACCGCTGGATTGTTATCGGCGACCGTCACTGATCGGGCGTCCTTGCGCAGCGCGCTGGCGGTGGAAAGACCACCACCAAACTGCACGACAAAAACATCTGCGTCTTTTTTCAAGGCAAACGGCAGGGCGGTGGGCAGGTAATCAAAATAAGCGGTCTGCGCGGCCGGCAGATCGCGAATGATGCCTATCGGACCATCGCCGTCGATATAGAGCCCGAGGTAGGCGTTGTCCGGCATTTGTGTCAGGTTGAGTGCGGCGTTGTCCGACAGCCCTGGTGCAAAGTGCAGATAGGAGCTGGCGTAAACTTCGATATGACCAAACGGCGTGGCACGATCATAAACGCGCTGCGCGTCAGGGAAGCGCTGCGCGTAGGACACACCTTTATATTCCGACACCGCCAAGCGCGTGAGCTCAAAACGATCGGCGACCCAGGTCTGCCCCGACAAGGCCAAACAAGCGGCCACTGCCAGCCCAAGCAGCAGGCGCGGGCTGCGCAAAGTTGCGACCCACGCGAGGCCGGCCGCCAGCCACAACATGAGCGGGATCAGAATCAGATGGTCGGGCGCAAAAATCCACATACCACCGAGTGTTGCCAGTCCGCATGCGCCACAACCAACGAGGTCGGCAAAATAAACGCGCGCGAATTGCTGGCGCGTTTTTAAAAACACCGCGCCGAGAAACAAACTGCCAGTGAAAAATGGCAATAGATACAGTACAAAGTTGCCAGCCAGCCGCCATTTCTGCGCGCTGTCTGCAATCAGGAAGATGGCATTAAAGGGCAGTTGCTGGGCGAGCAGGTTGGCACCCACGGCGACTGGCCCGAAGGCCAACAGTGCAGCACTGGCAACCCTGCGCCAATGCCGTTCAAACCACGGTTGGCGCACGCACATTATCGTGCTCGAAATACCGACACCGAGCATCGCGATACTGACAATGAACGAGCCAAAGTGCGCCCAGTTGCCGGCTGCAAAAATACGCATGACTGTGATTTGCAGGGAAATGACTGCGCCGGCCAACAGACCGACCGCAACATACAGCCGTATCCCGCAATTGTATTCGGGCGCATTTTGCATAAATTGCTCTAACCGCTGCACAGTAAACGCGGTGAGCAGCGCAAGGCGCGGCGCTCACCGTGTTGGGCGCGCTCAGGTGTTGTGGGTACCGGAGATCTTGTCGCCGTCCAATTTTTTGAACGGGACAAACGGGACGATGCGGCCGTTGTAGATGTCGGTGCGGGCGATGTGGGTACTGCCGTCGGACTCCACGTCCTTAATGATTTTCAGCACCCGTTGCGCGCCAGGCGGGCCGATCGGCACCAGCATCACACCGTTGGGCTGCAACTGTTTCAGCAGTGGTGGTGGTACATGGTCGATGCCGCAGGTGACGATGATTTTGTCGAAGGGGGCAAATGCTTCCCAGCCGTAATAACCGTCGGCGTTCTGGGTCGTGATGTTCTGGAATTCACTGTAGCCGCGTGCGATCAGCGCGTCGTAAACGCCGCGCGTGCGTTCGGCGAGCGGTTTGATGATCTCGATCGAATAACACTTGTCAGTCAGATGTGCGAGGAAAGACGACTGGTAGCCCGAGCCGGTGCCGATCTCGAGCACTTTGTCACCGCGTTTGATATCGAGGCTGTTGGTCATGCGTCCGACCAAGTGCGGGCCGGAGATCGTCACGCCAAAACCAATATCGAGAAAATTATGATCATAGGCGTGAGAGCGATTGACCTTAGGCACAAACTCTTCGCGCGGCGTGAGCAGGAAGGCACGCTTGATTACGTCGTCCCACACGTCGTTGGTTTCAGCCATCGCCTGCAGACGATCCCAGCGTTGGCCAAGAAAGTCGCGCTCCTCGCCCCGGTTGTTCACCATCCACTCGATGAATGCCGACCGCTCGGTCACGAGCGGCTCGAGTTCGAAGGTGAAAGGGGTGGTCAGGGCTGCGCGGCTGCTGACCGGCAAGGCGCTGCTGGCCGCGGTTGCGGTCAAAGCGGTGAGAAACGATCTACGGTTCAAGCGCTACTCTCCAGGTATGCGGCACCAGCCCACGCAAGGGTTTTGGCACGGGGGTGACGGACAAAAACAGCCGGCATTATCGCGGCAGTCGCAGCGGATCAGAAGTGGCTTGTGGAGCGCGGCGCTGTAGCGGCGGCGGCTTGGCACAAAAGCACGGCGGGCGGGTGGGCGGTATCTCCCCGTTTGCGCGTTGCGCGACAGTCGGCCCGGCGTTGAGAATGAAGAGGGCCGAACCGGCTCGTCCTAAGCTCTGCATCCATCCCGATCCGCTCCAGGAGACCATCATGCGCTTTCATCATATGGCGATATTTGTAACGGATATCGACGCAGCGACCCACCTATGGCGAGACGTCATGGGTTTTAAAGTCGTGGTCGACACCACCATCCCAGACGGCCCGGTCGCCGGTCCCAAAACCTATATGTATCCCAAGTTGCTCGATGACATCTTCAAAGCCGAAAACGCACGTTCAAAAATGGTCTTGCTCGCTTCTGACGAGGGCGCTTTAATCGAGTTGCAGCAGTGCGAGGTGCCACTGATCCAAAAAACTCCGCCGGAAAATTTGCGTTACGGTCACACCGGCATCCATGAGCTCGGCCTTATGGTTGATAACATCGACGGCTGGTTCGACAAAGTGCGGGCCGCCGGATATCGCACCCAGACCGATTACGTGTGGACCTGTGCCTCCATAGGGCGCTCATTTTTGTTTTATGACGCCGATGGCAACATGATTCAGCTGTGGGAGCATATGAGCGAAGCGACCTGGCAAACCTGAGTGTTCGCCGCACATTCACTCCCATCCGAAGCCGAGACCCCGCCATGAATAACGATGCGCTACATCCGATCGACCTCGCCAGCGTTGACCACGTGCTGACCACCACCCGCAGTGTGCGTTTGCGGCTCGATTTCGAGCGCGCCGTGCCCGCTGCGCTTATCAAGGACGCTTTGCGCATCGCGCTGCAGGCGCCAACCGGCGCCAATACCCAGACCTGGCGCTTCATGGTGGTGACCGATGGGGCAAAACGCCGGGCAATTGCTGATTTTTATCGCCTGGCGGCAACCGATTATGTCGAGGGCAAAACGGGTTTGTCGCGCACCGGCGTCACCATGATGCGCGAGTACGCGGCCACCGATCTGCGCCAACAGCAGCGTGAGGCCATGATGAAGTCGGGTGGATATTTGATGGAAAACCTTGAGCGTGCACCGGTCATGGTAATCCCCTGTATCGAAGGTCGATTTGAGCAGGACGATGTTTTTACGCAGGCCTCAATGTGGGGCTCGATCCTGCCCGCGACCTGGTCTCTAATGTTAGCGCTGCGCGCGCGACGCCTGGCCTCGGCCTGGACCAGTCTGCATCTGCGTTATGAAAAAGAAGTAAGCGCGCTGCTCGGTATTCCTGATACCTACACCCAGGCCGCGTTGCTGCCGGTGGCGTGGTTGACCGGTGGTGACTTAAAACCCGCCAAGCGTCTGCCGGTCGAGCAGGTGACGTGTTGGGAACATTGGGGTGGCCATGAACCGAGTGCTTAAAAAAGTCTGGCTCTGGCGCCGGCCCGTTGGCCTGAAATCACCGTACAAACACGCGCGCCGTGCCTTGCTGCGATGTGTGCAACGGGTGTGACGGTGAAGTCCGAGAAAAACTCGCTATGGTCGATGTTACTGATGATATCGGCGCTGGCCGTGATTGGCGTGGTGTATTTCCGTGGCCTGCAGCAACCGCTTAACGCTCTGCACGATATTCAATTGCCGAGCAATCCGACCCCGCCGCTGGCCAAACCCGACGGCAACGTCGCGCGGCCAGTCGCGGCACCGGTGAGCAACCCGATTGAACAGACCGAAGCCGGTCGCGTGCAGGCTACGGTAGTTGCAACAACTGACACCAATCAGCCACTTGATGCGGTCGCGCCCCAGCCGCAACAGCCCTTCGAGTTGGGGCTGGCGGTGGCGGTCGGCACGGAGCTCTTCAGCCAACTGTTTGTGAGCGACGATTTGATTAATCGCATCGTTGTTACGGTCGACAATCTTTCCCAAGCAAAGCTGCCGCCTAAATTCTGGCCCCTGCGGCCGGTGGGTGGCCAGCCGCTGGTCACTGGTGAGGGCGAAGCGATCCGGCTGGCGGCCGACAACGGCGCGCGTTACGCAGCCTATATAACGCTGGTGCAGCAGCTCGATCTGAAATTGATTGCCGCACTTTACGGACATGATTACGAGCGCTTTCAGCAGGCTTATCTCGCGCTCGGCAACCCCAATGCTTATTTCAACGATCGGCTGGTTGATGTCATCGATCATTTGCTGGTGACACCCGCTATCGATGCGCCCCTGGCCCTCGTTCAGCCAACGGTGATGTATAAGTTTGCCGATGAAGGTTTAGAGGCGCGCTCGCTGGGCCAGAAGCTGTTGTTGCGTGTGGGGCCGGCCAATGCCGGCATCATCAAAACACGACTGCGCGAGTTGCGTCGTCTGGTCGCCCGTGCAACACCTTAATCGACGTATTCAATAAGGCATTACGTAATGAGCGAACACGATGTGTTGTATGCGACCGCCGAGCGTGTCGCGACCATCACCCTCAACCGTCCGCTAGCCTTCAATGCTTTCAGTGGCACCATGCGCGAAGACGTTTTTGCGCGGCTGCGCGATGCCGAGCAAGACCGGGCGCTTGGCGCCGTAGTCATCACCGGTGCCGGCCAGGCTTTTTGCGCGGGTGGTGATATCGTCAATATGATTGAGCTGCAGGCGCGCAACGATGCCACACCGATCACCGCTCGCACGGGTGTTGCGGCTGACTTGATCCAGTTTTTGCGCGCCATGGGCAAGCCGGTGCTGGCGGCTGTTAATGGTGCCGCAGCGGGTGGTGGTATGAATCTCGCGCTGGCCTGCGATATGCGTTTCGGTTCGCCGCTCACGCGGTTCAGCGCGAGTTTCGTAAAAATTGGATTGGTACCAGACTGGGGCGGGCATTATTTTCTGACACGGCTGGTGGGCACCAGTCAGGCCATGGAGTTGATGATGCTGGGCAGCCTCATCGACGCTGACGAGGCCTTGCGATTGGGACTCATCAATCGCATTTTTCCTGCCGATACCTTGCTCGCCGAGGTTATGGTACGCGCCCAGCGCCTGGCTCATGGTCCGACAGCGGCATTAGCGGCGATCAAGCGCGGCGTATATCTGGGCGCCGAACAATCGCTCGCGGCGACGCTCACTTACGAACAGCAAGTCCAGGCTGAATTATTTCTCGCGCCCGATGCCCGCGAGGGCATGCGCGCTTTTATCGAAAAACGGCCACCACGTTTTCAATCCTGAGCTGGCTACACCTCAAGTGCGCCGACGAGTCCATGCCCACGCAAGAGCGATCAACTCCGCTCGCTCTCTTCAATTTCAACGCAGACAATGCTCGATTGGGTCGAAATGGGCGGTTATCCTTTCTGACTTCGCACGACTACGGCCGACCGTGGTGTGTTTCGCCGCATGCTCGGCAGATCCAACCTGCGCCTGCGCGCAGCGCGAGCCTTGCTGGTGTAGGTCTACGAACGGGCGTGGGACACCGCCAGCGCGGGTGCGCCGGCAGACGTGGCGCAGCAGCACGACAATCCGCTGCAGCGCTGCGTGCGTGATCTCGACGGGGCATCCGTGCCCCTGTTCGCGACGGACGCCATTTACGCAGAGCTTGGCCGCAAGCTGCTTGGCGCGATGGATCTCAATGCGATGGTGGGATCTGAGCGTGCGGGCGCACAGCATTTGGCCACGGCGCGGGAAGTGTTACAGCGAGGCCTGAACATGCATGACCTGATTATTCGCAACGGCACCGTGGTCGACGGCAGCGGCACGCCACCGCGGCGCGCCGACGTGGCGGTGGCGGGCTCACGGATCGCGGCCGTCGGCCACGACCTCGGCGCCGCTCGGCGCGAGATCGACGCCGACGGGTTGCTCGTCACGCCGGGTTTCGTCGATGTGCACACGCACTACGACGGTCAGGCGACCTGGGATCCCTACCTCACGCCGTCGTCTTGCCACGGCGTCACCACCACGGTGTTCGGCAACTGCGGCGTCGGCTTCGCGCCTGTGCGACCGGGTGCCGCGCCTTACCTTATCAACCTGATGGAAGGCGTCGAAGACATTCCGGGCACGGTGCTCGCCGAGGGCGTGCCGTTCAATTGGGAATCCTTTCCCGATTATCTCGATGTGCTGGAAGCGGCCCCCAAGGTGATGGACATCGGCGCGCAGGTGCCGCACGCGGCGCTCCGCTTCTACGTGATGGGCGAGCGCGGCGCGGATTTCCGCGCCGAACCGAGTGCGGCGGAAGTCGTGCGCATGGGGGTGCTCCTGGAAGAGGCACTGCTGGCCGGTGCGCTGGGCTTTACCACTTCGCGCACCATCAAGCATCGCGCGCGCGACGGCAGTTTTACGCCGAGCCTGGCGGCACGCGAACCGGAGCTTTTTGGTCTTGCCGCGGCCATGCGCCGTGCCGGTCGCGGGGTGCTCGAAGTGAATTCTGATTTCGGGCCCGGTGAGTTCGAGATCCTGCGCAGGGCTGCCGAGATCGCCGGTCGCCCGCTGTCGGTGCTGCTGTTGCAGGTCAACAATGCGCCCAGGTTATGGCGCGAGACGCTCGACCACATACACGCCATGCGCGACGCCGGCTTTGCCGTCAACGGCCAGGTCGGCTGCCGACCCATCGGCGTAATCTGGGGACTCGAGACCACCACCAACCCGTTCACCACACACCCGGCATGGCGTGAACTCGCGCAACTGACGCCGGCAGCGCGCTATGCACGCCTGCGTGACGACACCGTGCTGCGCCGGCGCTTGATCGACGAGCGCCCGCTCGATGAGTTCACGCAGCTGATTGGCCACCAGCTTTCGATGGCCTATGTGCTGGACGAACACTACGATTACGAGCCGGTTCCCGCACGCGACAGCTTGACGGTGCGCGCGGCACGTCGCGGCGTGAGCCCGTGGCAGGAGGCGCTCGACACCATGCTCGAATGCGAAGGCAAGCGCCTGCTGACGCACACCTTCGAGAACTATTACGATGGTGATCTCGAAGTGATCCGTAACATGCTCGCCGACGATGCCACGATTATCGGTCTCGGTGACGGTGGCGCGCATGTCTGCACGATCTGCGATTCGAGCGCGCCGACCTTTCTGCTCACGCACTGGGCGCGCGACCGCAAGCGCGGCGCCCGGCTGCCGCTCGAATTCCTGGTCAACAAGCAGACCCGCGCCACCGCGCTCGCTTATGGCCTCGCCGACCGCGGCCTGCTCGCGCCAGGGCTGCGCGCAGATATCAATATCATCGACTTCGACGCACTCGGGTTGACCCTGCCGGCGGTGGTCTACGACTTGCCGGCAGGTGGCAAGCGACTGCTGCAGAAAGGCCGCGGCTACCGGCACACGTTTCTTGCCGGTCAGGAGAGCCTGTGCGACGACGAGCCGACCGGCGTGCTCGCAGGGCGCTTGATCCGCGCAGTAGTCAGCTGAAATACCGTACAGGCGTCGATTCCTGCACTTCGTCGATCGAACCGTAGTGCCCACCGGAGGGGCGCGGCAGCGGCAGTCGCACCGGCACTGCCGCAAGGCGCGGTGTGACCATCGCCTCGCCCAGCAATTGGCGCGACTCGATCGGGCCGAGTACCGTCTTCAGATCTTCGCCATGAATGCCTACCCAGAACGAGCGCGGCCAGCGTACAGGAGTTTGAAGCCACCTGAGGCAGGGGCGTAAGTTTGAAAATGCAGATCGGAAAAGTCAGTGCAGTTGCATTCCGTTGTCTTCGAACAACGGAAACAGTTCTTCTGGGGGGCCATCGGACAACTGCAGCGGGTGTTCAAGATCGATATCCAGAACTGCGAACACTGCGGCGGTGCGGTGAAAGTAATTGCGAGCATCGAAGCGCCGGCCGCGATCAACCCCATCCTTGAAAACCTCGACCGACAAGCGCAGGCCACGCCCTTATATCGACGTTGCGCTGGCCTCAGCGTTAGGCCTGGGCGCCGAGATGCCGATGACCACTCCGGCAGCGGGTGTCTACATGCGTGCGCCGGCCGCCGGTCTGGATGCGGAGATTTCTACGCCGCGGTCAAAGTACTGGACGGCACCGCGGGTGTCACCGTGCTGCCCTTGCACAAGCCACCCGCAGCAGAGCCGCAGACGCGGTGAGCCTTTGACCGTCGATACCCATGTCCTTGCAGTGTCACCGTTGAGACGGACATCGTCGACAATAGCTGCTGCGAAGCAGGGGAAAGGTTGGCGTTAACAGCGCTCCGATTCGACCTGGGCGATCCTCGACTTCGGCACTCCACGTGGTTAACCTCCCCGAACGCCGACAGTCCGGTG
>JAYUQF010000183.1:0-1837 GCA_043756885.1 Pseudomonadota bacterium | reverse complement strand
CACGCCTTCTAGTTCGAGGGCTTTAACAAACAGATCCGATGCATTCATTGATGTTCCAGCCCAAGCTTGGGTCGCGTCGCGCGACGTTTTTGGTTGATGTGCTCATCGCTTCTGGTCACGGTTGCGAGCCGGTCCGGTCGTGCAGGCATCCCCGACACAAAGTGGCCCGTAGGCGATGCACTAGCCCCTGGAGGCTTGTATCGGCCAATCTGGCGTTTGGCTGTTGTGCGCAGTGTTGCTGGGCACCCGCCTCAGCCCTGCTCCACCACCTTGAGTGGTGCGCCGCGACCGATGCCCAAGCACTCGGCGGCGTTCTGTTGCGCACGTGCGATCTCGAGCACACCGAAAGAATTGATGAGCGCCAGCAGCTCGCCCGGCGCAACATCGCCGTAGGTGCGACGGAACATAATGTTGTGACCGCCCGCCTGAATGAGCGGCCGACTGAACGCATCAATATCAGCCCGTTCGATATTGGAGATGAGATTGCCAAAATGATCAGTGGTGATGATCATGCCCGTCAGTTGCGCGCCGCGTCGTGCCGGCGGTTCGATGATCGATGGCACATAATCGTCGGTCACGGTACCAATCGTGTGGGGTTCAAGGTGCCCGGCCGCGATGCCCGCTGCCAGTGGCGCAAATACATCACGACCGTGGAAAGTTGCGCTGATGTCAGCCAGGGCATTGGCCTCGATGATGTCTTCGCGAATGTGGTAAGCACAGGCCTTGGACTTATCGATCACTTCCGCCAGCAGGCCATTGTCCGGTGCCAAAAAAGCGTGCCCATCACCCACCGCAAGCAGCATACTGCGATCGGTGCCTACACCCGGGTCGACAACCGCCAAGTGCACCGTTCCAGGCGGGAAGTAATGGTAGGATCGCGCCATCCAGAAGCCGGCTTCAGCCGGCCAATGCACATAAGCTTCATGGGTGAGGTCAATGATGCGAACCGCTGGAAAGCGGCTCACGATCACGCCCTTCATGGTGCCGACAAATGGTCCTCGATGGCCGAAGTCGGTGGTCACGGTGATCACCCCGCTTGGCTTAAAATGTTTCTTCATCACGCCCCCATCGCGGTTCGAACACCGCACCATCATTGTCACGGCTGGTACTGCCGCCGTGTTATGACATACCACAGCAGCGCTGAACAGCGATGAGTACCTCAGCACCAAGTGCCGATTGGGAGCACATCTCCTGCCCCGTGTGTGCTGGTGATAACTTCCGCCATTTGTTCGACAAAGCCGGTGAGCCCTTCGTGCGTTGCAGTAGCTGCGGACTGACGCTCATCAATCCGCGCCCGCCGTTTGCGCGTATCCGCGATCATTACGATGCCGCGTACAGCGCTGCCTATACGCGCAAAGCCCGAGCCAAGATTATCCGTGCACACAGACGCGTGGCGCGTGTCCCGCGCATCGGTGGGCGCTGGCTGGATGTCGGTTGTTCAGCCGGCTTCGTGGTCAAAGCCGCAACAGAATCTGGTTTTGACGCCTGGGGTGTGGACATCGAAGCCGACGCTATTAACTATGGCCGCCAGACCTTGGGTCTCGCGCGTCTGGCCTGTGGGGTACTCGAAGAGCAGCACTATCCCGACCACCACTTCGACGTTATCTCGGCCTACGATGTCATCGAGCATGTGCCGGACTTGAATGGCTTTGTCGCTGAACTCGCCCGCATCCTGGCGCCGCACGGTGTGCTCGATATCGGCACACCCGATATCGGCCATTGGCGCGTACCACGGGTGCTCGCGCGCTGGAACGAATTAAAACCGTCCGAACACCTTTATTACTTCAATCGCCAAACGCTGGGTCAGTTGCTGGCACGCCACGGCCTGCGCATCGTG
>JAYUQF010000182.1:0-1840 GCA_043756885.1 Pseudomonadota bacterium | reverse complement strand
CGTGTCGCCCTATACTGAAGTCAGATAAGCCAAAGGGAGAAAACCCATGTCCAATATCGATAAAGTGCGCGCGTTCATAGCCAAGTGGGAAGCCCGTGACGTTGAAGGCATCATGAGCACATTCAGCGATACTCCGTTTTATCACAACATGCCGATGGAACCGCTCACCAGCAAAGAATCCATTCGTAAGTTTGTCGAACCCTTCATGGGGCCGGTAAGCAAGGTTCAGTGGACCGTGCATTTCATCGCCGAAGATGCCAAAGGTGTGGTGCTCACTGAGCGCGTGGATGCTTTCTACTTCGGTGACAAACGGGTGGCCGTGCCGGTTATGGGTACGTTTGAGTTTGCTGGCGACAAACTGGTCAAGTGGCGCGACTATTTTGATCTGGGCGACTTCGAACGTCAGATGGCAGCCCTGCAAGGATGAGCAACCGCCAACCGCTAGCGGCGCCAAATGCTGGCGGCTGGTTGCACTATCTCGCGTGTGTGATGGCGCAAGCATCTGCTGTGCGTGACGGCTTGTTCGCTCTGATCATGATCCTGTGCGGCACATGCGCACAAGCTGAGCAGACAAAACAAGTCCCGTGTGAAGCGCTCGGTGGCATCACGCCGATCTGCGGCTTTGCCGCGCCCGAAGATATCGATGCACTGCCCGATGGCAGCGCATTGATTGTCGGTTCGCTCGGCCGCTGGGACGGCACACGCGGTGGCGGCATCCAGGTGTACTACCCGGCTGACGGTCACATCGACACGGTATATACCTCGGGCGATCACAGCGCAGCGGCAGTGCCGGCGCATGGCGCCTGGGGCGACCCGGCGTGTCCTGGGCCACCGGCAAAATTTTCTGCCCATGGCCTGCATGTTTCATCCCGTGACGACGGCACGTATACCTTGCTGGCCGTCAACCACACTGAACGCGAGTCGGTGGAGTGGTTTCAGCTCCAGCGTAATGCCGCTGGCCGACTCACTGCCACCTGGCGTGGCTGTGTCATGGTCGACGAGCCCCTGTGGATCAACGATATCGCGATGCTGGCCGACGGTGGTTTTGTCGCAACCCATATGATGTCGCGCTCACTGGCCGCAACCATGCTCGATCGGCCACCAGTCGACGGTGTGAAGAGTGGCTGGTTGGTGATCTGGCAGCGCGGCGTAGGTTGGAAAAAAATCCCCGGCACACAAGGCGCGTTGCCCAACGGCGTGCAGGCATCGCATGACGGTCAAATTATTTACGTCGATTTATATCTTGAGAACGCAGTTGCGGCCTTCGAGCGCAACACCGGCCGCCTGCTGTGGCGGGCCGCGGTAGGCGGTGCACCGGACAATCTGAGCATCACACCCAGTGGTCGCTTACTGGTCAGCACACATCCGGTATCTCTCGCGCGCATTCGCGACGAGTGTCTGAACAAGTCGCTGGAGCTGTGTGAACTGCCGTTTATTGTGTACTCCATAGAGGCAAAATCCGGCGCAGTGCGCGAGCTGCACGCCGGCGCTGGCGCGCCCATCGGCGGTGTCACCGTGGCGGTGGAAAGTGGTGGTCAGATCTACCTCGGCGCCTACGCCGGGAATCGTATCGGGCGCATGCCGGCCCGCTGAGCACGATTGCCCGAGGTCCTTAGTCGTGCGCCAGATCCCAAATCAAATGTGCGTCGAGCATGAGATCAAAATAGGCTTTTAGAGCGGTCACCTGCGCCGTGAGCACGGCACTTTCGGAAGTGGTTTGCAGGCGGCGGGTCTGCAGCAGCGTTTGCAATTCGGCTTCGCCTAACAGGTAGGCCCGCTGCATAAGCCTGGCGTTATCGCGCGCTGACTGCGCGCCCTCTTGCGCCAAACGCACACTCTC
>JAYUQF010000181.1:0-1841 GCA_043756885.1 Pseudomonadota bacterium | reverse complement strand
TCGCCTCGAAGCGCAGCGTGCGGAAATAAGATGCATCGAACACGGCGCAATCTGAACCGCCGTGTTTGCTCGCCAAAACCCCGGTTAAAGGCACGATGCCAACCGTCTGGCCATGGGTTTCAAGTTGCGCCAATAAGTCGGCGAATCGAATGCCCGCTTCGACCACCACCACACCACGTGCCAGATCGAGCTCAAGCACCCGTGTCATGCGCGATAGATCGATAACCAAACCACCGGCATGGGGGTTCGCACCGCCCGCGTACATCGTGCCGCCGCCACGCAGATAAACGGGCACTTCGACGGCACGACGATATTTGTCGACCCCATCGCGATCTGCTGTGCTATCGACGCGACTGCTCAATGGTGGCCGTCGGCCAGGCAGACCCTTGCGGTGCAGCCCCATAACGCCGCCGAGGTTGTCACGATCGCCCAGTATTTAGATGCCCTCACCCGCGTTGGCTTTGAGATGACAGGCACAGCGCGGGTCGAGAGCGACAGCCACGCCCGACGCCGGTAGTTGCGCCCGTGCCATGCGTGCCGCTGATTGCGGTTCGATGGCAGGCATGCCACCAGCCGCACCACAGCAGCCCGCATGCGGATTGGGAAATTCAGCGTTGGTGAGGGTTAGCCCCAGCGCGCCAAACAGCGCGGCCACGGCGTGCTCATCGTCCCCGGCAATGCTCGGTTTGTGCTGACAGGATTCGATCATGCACACCGACGTTGGCGCCTGCAGCGCGGCCTTGCGCTGCAAAAACAACGTACCGTTGCACACCGCTGCACATAACCAGGCGGCAACACTGCGCACCTCAAGACCCGCAGCAAGCAGTTGTTTGCGGCATTCGCCGCCCATAACCAGCACCTCACGCCCAGCGAGTGCTGCGCTAGCGGCCTGGGCCAGCGCATCGGCCTCGCGTGTTAAACCAAGCTCCGCCAGCGGGGCGCCACAACAGGCTGTCGCGGCGATACTGACGTCGAGTCCCGCATCGCTTAACAGTGCATAGCTCGCGCGTGCTTCATCGGGCAATACAAGCGCAGCCGCGCATCCGGCAAATAACAAAGGGCCACGCCCAGAACCCGTGGCCGGTAGCTCCGCGCGCCAAGCGTGGCGCTGCGGGCGTGGCACGCCATAAACATTACCGTGCTCGAAGAAGGCATCACGCGCCTGCACCAGAGCCGACGGGAGCGCGTCGGCGGCGATCAATTCTTCGCGCAGCGCGCGTCCGACACTGGCCGGATGTAAACCGATGGGACAGGCCGCTTCGCAATTGCCGCAGGTTGTGCAGGTAAAAACACGTTGGGCCAGCGCCTCAGTGTTTAAGGCCTGGCCTTCAACTAATGCACGTGCGGCTTCGATAAAACCCCGGCCCGAGTAACCCGGGGCACGGCTATGCTCTTCCATGGTCGCGCACACGCCGCGCATGCCGCGTCCGGGCCACACCGCGTCCACACAATAATTGCAGCTGGAACAGTGGTAGAGCTCACGCGCAAAGCGCGTAACAAAATCCTCGGACAGTGTCTCAATGAGTTTCTTCACGGCACTAAATAACGAAGTGGTGCGGTGTTTTCAGCGGTCGTCACTGCGGCCCAATCCCAACAGCGCGATCAGCGCGCAACAGGCTCCGGTACACAGCACGATCACCAGACCAACCTCGCGCGCGGAGTTAAGCGCGTCGATACCGTCCAGCACGCCGCTCACAACCAGCACGGCCAGCGCCACGGCAGCCAGAATGACGAGCGCCGCGCCGGCCTGCAAGGTACGGATCAGGGATTGATTCATGAGCCACTTCCCGCTCGCAGACGTAATGTCAGGTGGAACAAAGTGTACGTCATCACTTTGTTGC
>JAYUQF010000180.1:0-1843 GCA_043756885.1 Pseudomonadota bacterium | reverse complement strand
TGGCGATCCTCTGCCGCGCCTGGCCTGGTTCGCACTCGCTTGGGGTTAGAATCGTGGCCACCAATTCAGCCCCGCACCACCGTTGAAACCACCATGTTAACGCCTCTGCGTCTGTCATGAAGTCATGCAGCGGATACTCGCACCGCTACGCTTGGACGCTGCTGCTCGTGGTCGTACTCAGCGCAGGCAACGGTGCGAGCGCGGCCGCTGACCTTGCCGCCCAACGCAGTATTTTTAAGCGCGCGCGGTTAGCCCAGATCAGTGGCGACTTTGCTCACGCCCGGCGCGTGGCTGCAACGCTGAAAGATTACCCGTTGATGGCCTATCTGACCTATGAAGACCTGCGCCGCCGCTTAAGCGACGTGCCGCCGGACGAGATGCTGGCCTTTCTGCGTGAGCAACAGGGCAGTTACCTGGCTGAGCGTTTGCGCACCGCCTGGCTGTCGGAGCTGGCACGCAAACGGCACTGGAGCACGTTGCGTGCGGCCTACCGTGCGCAGGACGACCTTGCTCTGCAATGCCATCACCTGCGCGCACGGCTGCAAGTCGAATCGATAGACTCAGTAGCGGCCGATATTCTGCCCACCTGGCAAGCGAGCGGGCCGCGCGGCACGGCCTGCGATGAACCATTCGCGAAGCTCTACAGCAGCAGCCTCGCCAATGATGAAATCCTTTGGCATCGTGTGGTGCCTGCCGTGGACAGTGGCGATGTGGCCTTCGCTCGCAGCGTCGCGGCGCATTTCACCGGCGCACACTATCGCGAAACATTTGCGCGCTTGCTGCGAGCCACAGTGGCACCACAGGAAATTATGCGGGCAACCAATCTGGTCGACAGTCCGCATAATCGCGCCGTCGTAATCACCGCGCTGACCCGTCTGGCGCGACAGAACGTCGATGTCGCGCGTACTGCGTGGGCGCAGCCGAGCCAGCGCTGGTCTTTTTCCAACGCAGACCGCGCGCGCGCAGCGCGCATCATTGCGCTGGCAGCCGTCAAATCCGGGCACGGGGCGCGCATCGCGTTGCTCGACGCTGTGCCCGCGCGCGGCGTTGACCTCGAGGTGCAACGCGCACAATTGCGTGAAGCCATCGTTGCCCAGGCGTGGGCCGAACTCGTGCGCTGGACTGAACTCGACAACCAGATCCCCGACGAAGCCCTGCGCTGGCGTTACTGGCGCGCACGTGCCCTGGGGGAAGTGGGACGCGGCGAAGACGCCAAGGTGTTGCTCGCGCAACTGGCCGGCGAGCGCGACTATTACGGCTTTCTGGCCGCAGACCGTCTGAACCTGGACTACCAGTTTCATGAGGTGCCCATCACCGCCACCCGCGTGGAACTCGACACCCTGCAACAACGCGCTGGTTTACGTCGTGCCCGAGAATTCGAATTGACCGGGCTGCCGCAAGAGGCGGCGCGGGAGTGGAATTTTGAAATGAAACAATTGACATCGCGCGAGCTGCAGGTCGCTGCGGTAATAGCCAGCCAATGGCAGCGACCGGACCGCGCGATCCTGGTGCTCGGCATGGCCAATGCCTACGATGATTTGCCGCTACGCTTTCCGCTGCTGTATACCGAGTTGGCGCACAAGCACGCCGCTCGACATGGTCTGGACCCAGCACGCGTGATGGCCATTATCCGCGCCGAAAGCGCCTTTAATCCGAGCGTGCGCTCACCCGTCGGGGCGCTGGGTCTGATGCAACTCATGCCGGCGACGGGGCGCGAAACCGCCCGCCGTGCTGGTCTGCGCTTCGACAATGAAAAGAGCCTGCTTGAGCCCGCGACCAATATCGCGCTCGGCACTGTTTATCTGCACGAGATGCTGAAACGCTACGACGGCAACTTCGCCCT
>JAYUQF010000179.1:0-1845 GCA_043756885.1 Pseudomonadota bacterium | reverse complement strand
TGCGGCGAAAAAAACCCTTTGAGATGGGACATGCGCTCCAGTTGTTCGACCTGGCTCGCTACGCGCTCTTCCAGGTTTGCATTCCATTGCGTCATTTTCTCAGCCTGCTGCTTAACCTGGTCCTGCAGGGTCTTGATACGCAATAAGGACTTCACCCGCGCCAATAATTCGGGACGGTTAATCGGCTTGGTCAGAAAATCGTCAGCGCCGGCCTCGATGCCGTTCAAGCGTTCCTGTTGCGGGTCCAGCGAAGTACATAACACCACCGGCAGCAGCGCGGTAGCGGGGTTGGCGCGCAACCGCTGGCAGACTTCGTAACCGGACATGCCGGGCATCATAATATCGAGCAGCACGAGATCGGGTGGCGCGGCGGTTATCTGCGCCAGCGCATCTTCGCCGCTGGTGGCGGCACTCGCCCCATAACCACTGACGGTTAATACATCAACCAGCAGCTTGACGTTGGCCGGTGTGTCGTCCACCACCAGAATCCTGGCCGCGCTTGCCATGCTCATGGCGCCCATGGTTTGGCGAAGCGCGTGATGGTGGCGATAAATTCCTGCAAGGAAATGGGTTTAGAGACAAAACCGTCAAAGCCGGCCTCGGTTACACGGCTGCGATCGCCGGCTGTTACCGACGCCGTAAATGCGATCACCGGCAGGGCTGCTGTGCGCACATCGGCGCGCAGCAGGGCCAGCGCTTCAACACCGTCAATGCCCGGCATCTGAATATCCATCAGGATGAGTTCGGGCAGGTGTGCGATAGCGAGTTTCACACCGTCTTCGCCGCAGGTCGCGGCGAGCACGTCATACCCCTTGGCTGCGAGGATATCGCGCGCGAGTTTCATGTTTTTGTCGTTGTCTTCAACGATGAGCACGGTTTTTTTGTCGATAGTATTCATGACCGCTAACCCAGCGCGGGCAAGGTAAACGTAAAGGTCGAGCCCTCACCGAGCGCGCTCTCGACGTGCAACTGGCCGCCGTGCAGCTCTACAAAACGGCGCGTCAGCGCGAGCCCGAGACCGGTGCCCTCGCCCTTGTTGGTGTAGTTGCCACCGACCTGACGAAACGCCTGGAAGACCGTGTCCTGATCAGCGTCGGCGATGCCGATGCCGGTATCGATTACGGCCACGCGCAAAACATTGTCGAAAACTTCCGCGCGCACCGTGACGCCGCCACCGTCGGGGGTGAACTTCACGGCATTGGACAACAGGTTCAACATGATTTGTTTCAGCTTGCGCTGATCGGCGCGCAGGCTGCCAAGTTCATCACTCGCTACAAGCGACAGCTTGATGCCATGTTGTTGGGCACGTTCGCGAATCAAGGTCATGGTATTGCCAAGCGCCAGCGCGATATCGAAATCTTCGAGGTCGAGCTCCATGCGCCCGGCTTCGATCTTGGATAAATCGAGAATATCGTTGATCAGCGACAGCAGGTGTTTGCCTGAGCTGAAGATGTCCTTGAGGTAATCCTCCTGTTTGTCGTTCAACTCGCCAAACATGCGCGCCAGCATCACTTCCGAAAAACCGATGATGGCGTTTAACGCGGTGCGCAGCTCGTGGGACATATTGGCCAGGAACTCGGACTTATGCTGGTTGACGGCGGCCAACGAGGCGCTGGTCACACGTAGCGCTTCAGCGCTGGCGGTCTGCTGCTCAAGAGCCGCGCGGGTCTCGTTGAACAAGCGCACATTTTCGACGGCAATGACGGCCTGGGCGGCAAAGGTCTCCAACAATTGCACCAGCGCCGGCGCAAAGCCGCCGGGCTCAGTGCGCGCCACACCAAGGCCGCCGATGACCTTGCCGTCACGCAGCATCGGCACACCCAAGACGCTGCGTGCCCCCATGCG
>JAYUQF010000178.1:0-4692 GCA_043756885.1 Pseudomonadota bacterium | reverse complement strand
CATGAACTATGGATGCTGGAGAGTTGCGCGCTGGCCGCCCGTGCACGCGGCGCGCGCCTGGTATACGACTCCCACGAACTCGAACCCCATCGCAATCTTGACTGGTGTGCGGCGTCGAACGCGCGCCGTATCGCCTATGAACAGCGCTATATCGCCAACGCCGACGCGGTATTCACCGTCTCGCCGGGGGTGGCGCGCGCGCTGCAGCAGCTTTACCAACTGCCCCACGTCGGACTGCTGCGCAATACCCCATGGCTGGCCAAATTGCGCGCCGCGCCGCAAGGCTTGCGCGCTGTGCTGCAACTGCCGACCGACACGCCGCTACTGGTCTATACGGGCCTAGTCACCCACAATCGAGGCTTGGAACTGATCGTTGATGCCCTGCCCGCTCTGCCCGGCTACCACCTGGCAATGGTGGGGCGCGCCGAGCCCGCCATTGCGGCTGCGCTCGATGGGCGGGCCCGCACCCTCGGTGTCGAGCAACGCCTGCATCAGCTCGCGCCAGTGCCGCCGGAAGAACTCATTGACTTCATCGCGAGTGGCGATGTGGCGGTCATTGCGATACCCGATGCATGTTTGAGTTATCGCTATTCGCTGCCTAACAAATTGTTCGAAGCATTATTTGCCGGACTGCCCCTGGTGGTATCTGATCTTGAAGACATGCGTGACTTCGTATTGACGCACGGCCTTGGCCAGATGTTCGCCATCGGTGACGTGGCGGCCCTCACCGCAGCGCTGCGCAGCGTGGTCGAGCAGCGCGCGGCATATGTTGACCTGTCCCAGCGTGAGCGTCTGCGCTTCGAGTACTCTTTCGACTGCGAGGCGCGCGAACTGCTGCAATGCTACCGCGCACTGTGCGCAAAGGGGCCCCGCCACGGTAACTCAGGAGCGATGGTCGGCCGGCCGGCTCTATAATGCGCGCGCCCACGCCACTCGATTTCGAATTGCAGATTTAGATCCCAGCCGCAGCCATGTCCAAGAGTGAGGAAAGCAGTGACGCGTTACATGAACACACGCTGTTGCTGACCATCACCGCGGTTGCGGCAACCCTGGCTTTTCTGGCGGCGATACTGCGCGCCTGCGGGCACGGCTTCGATTTTACCGACGAAAGCTTCTATCTAATCTGGATATCCAATCCCTTCGAGTATGCGCTTTCAGTTACGCAGTTCGGCTTCATCTACCACCCCCTGTACAACTGGCTGGACGGCGACATCGTTGCGATCCGGCGTGCCAATGTGTTGCTCGGATTCGGCCTCGCTTTGTTAATGAGCGAATTGTTTCTCGCCCGCCACCTGGCCGCTGCCTGGCTGAGCCGATGGCAACGTCTGGTTATCGCGGCGATGCTCGCCTCAGCGGCCGGCTCGAGCCTTTCGGCTACCGGCCTGTGGCTCGCAACCCCAAGCTACAACAGTCTGTGCCTGCAGGCTATGTTCCTTGCCACCAGCGGCCTGTTGCTCGCGACCGAAAGCGCCTGTTTCGCCAGTGTCAGCGGCTGGATTTTACTCGGTGTGGGCGGCGCCCTGACCTTTTTGAGCAAGCCCCCGGCGGCGGCCGCGCTTGGCGTTTGCGCTGTTATCTACCTGCTCGCCGAGGGTAGATGGCGCGTCCCTCTGCTGGCGCTCTCAGTGATCAGTGCGATCGTCAGTCTGGCCGTTTGCGCGCTCGCTATTGATGGCTCATTGGCGGCATTTCAAGCACGCATCCTCGGCGGCCTTGAACTCGCCCGCACTATGGACAGTCGCTACAGCTTCGCGCAAATACTGAAATTGGGCCCACTGCGTGCCGGTCAGCGCGAGGCCACCGCGCTGCTGTTGGCGACCGTGGTCACGCTGTCGACCGCCGGTCTGCTCGGCGCGTCGCGTCCGCATCTCGCCAGATTGGGCGTGGCGCTGGCGCTGGCGCTGGCGACCCTCAGCCTCCTGATCGTGTTCGGCTGCCTGCCGCATGTGCCGGCGCCTGGACGTTTCGGCGGCCTGCTGTTGTTCGCCGCACCGCTCTGCGCACTCATAGTTACCGCCTTGAATGGACGCGTGGCAGGGCTGCGAGAACTCCCTCGTGCCAACTGGGGTGTCGCGCTGTGTTTTCTGCTTTTGACCTATGCCTATGGCTTTGGCACCGCCAATGGAATATGGACTTTCATTGCGCAGGCCGCGCTGTTCGCGATACTCGGCGGACTCCGCATACTGGCCGCGCTACCTGCACCACGCATGATGGCCGCAACCCTGTGGGCGATCGCGTTCGTCACGCAGGCATTGAGCGCTACGCAAATTTATAGCGGCATGCGCACACCCTACCGCCAAAGCCAGCCCCTCGCTGCGCAAACCGTCGCCCTGGCCATCGGCCCGCGCGACGCAGTCGTGCGAATGTCGGCGACCTTCGCCGCCTATATCCGCGCAGCCCGCCAGGTGCTCGACGAGGCGCGCTTCGATCGCGGTACGCCAATGCTTGATTTGAGCGGTCAGTCACCCGGATTGCTGTTCGCACTCGGTGCACGCAATCTCGGCCAGGCTTGGACCATCGGCGGCTACCCAGGCAGCGCAGAACTCGCGGAGCAGATGTTTCGGCGAGCGTCCTGCGCCGATCTGGCGAGGGCCTGGTTGCTGGTCGAACCCACCAGCGAGAGAGCTTTACCAAGCACTCTGATCGAGAGCTTCGGTGGAGATATCGCAGGCGATTTCCGCGTGGTCGGCAGCGTTGACACCGCTCCCGGCGCTAGTGGTCGCCGCCACATCAATCAACAACAATTTCTCAAACCCCTGCGATCGGAACAGGCGGCAACCGCCGAATGCCTGTCGCACAGAGCATCATCCCCATGAAGAAAGTCGCCATGGTTCAATCCAACTACATTCCGTGGAAGGGCTATTTCGACATGATTGCCGCGGTAGACGAGTTCATCCTGCTGGACGACTTTCAGTACACGCGACGCGATTGGCGCAATCGCAACATGATCAAGACACCTCACGGTTTGCAATGGCTGACCGTGCCAGTGAGCGTTAAGGGCAAGTACCACCAGAAAATCAATGAAACTGAAATCAACGAACCTCGTTGGGCTGCCGATCACTGGCGCAACCTGGAACAGAACTATCGGCGCGCGGCCTGCTTCGAAGACATCGCTGCCTGGTTGGAACCGCTCTATCTGGCCGAGCAGTACACGCATCTATCTTGCCTCAACAGACGTTTGATTGAGGCGGTCTGCGCATATTTTGGCATCCCTACTGAAATTACCAGTTCGTCTGATTACGAGCTCATCGACGGCATGAGCGAGCGCCTGGCCGACCTTTGCGTGCAAGCCGGTGGCGACGAATATATCTCCGGACCGATGGCAAGGAACTACATCGACGAAGAGGTATTCTCCGCGCGCGGGATAAAATTGACCTGGTTCGACTACCTTGGCTATCCAGAGTACCCGCAACTGTGGGGGACCTTCGCCCACAATGTCAGCATCCTTGACTTGATGTTCAATTCTGGTCGCGACGCACCACGCTATATGCGATACGTAAAGAATTTAGAACTAGCTCGTCGCTAGTCCGGAACTCTGACGATGAAGTAGTGCATCGAGCCTCTGACAGAACCAAACTTGTTTTACGAGAACGGTTTAGAACTTCACTGAGAAGATTCTCGATGCCGACACAGCATTAAGCTGAACATGTTGAGTTTTCGTGGGCGGGGAGGCGCGCAGTCATTCCGCTAGATGTGCTCGGCAGAAATATAAATCCGCTTGCGTGTTGATCTGGTGAGGATCATAGCTAGGCGATCTTCGCAGCAGGAGGTCGTATGGGCAAACGGTCAGTCGAGATTACAGTCACACCGCGACAGCGGGTCATTCTTAAACGCGTCACGCGATCAAAAAAGGCCGCACAGCAATTGGTAGAGCGTTGCCGAGTGGTTTTGCTGTCAGCAACGGGTATGCACAGCGCGGGGAGATGAGCTGGGCGTCGATCGCCAGCGTGTTCGTATTTGGCGACATCGCTGGGCGCGCGCGATGGCTTCTCTGCTGGCTGCAGAGGCCGCCGGTGCGAGCGACCCAGATCTGGAAAAGCTCATCATCGGTGTATTGACCGATGTCACACGCAGCGGCGCACCGCCGCGATTTGGCGCTGAGCAGGTCGCCGGGACCATCGCCTTGGCGTGCGAGCTGCCGGCGGACAGCGGACTGCCGGTATCGCATTGGACACCGAGCGAGTTGGCGCGCGAAGCGACCAAAAGAGGCATCGTCGAGAGTATTTCGCCGCGGCAGGTAGACCGTTTTTTAGCGATGCAGATCTGCGACCGCACAAGAGCCAGAATTGGCTCACCTCGCAGGACAAGCGCGAAACACCCGCTCAATACCAAGCCGACGTCGAACGACTCTGCGACACTTACCGAGACGCGCCACAGCTTGCCGCTGAAGGCACGCACATGGTGAGCGTGGATGAGAAGCAAGCGCTGGAGCGTATACATGCCAGCAAACCCGCTCGGCCGGGCTTGGTCGACCGCATCGAGTTCGAGTACCACCGCCACGGCACCTTGTGTTTGATTGCGAACTTTGAAGTCGCCGCCGGCTATATCTTGAGCCCGACCCTCGGGCCGACGCGAACCGAGGCCGATTTCGCTGCGCATATCGAGGCCACTATCGAGACCGATCCCGATGCGCGTTGGATCTTCGTCGCCGACCAACTCGACACGCACCGCTCGGCATCGCTCGTCGAGTTG
>JAYUQF010000177.1:0-4708 GCA_043756885.1 Pseudomonadota bacterium | reverse complement strand
TGCGCGATCATGTCTCTCCCCTTGCATGTGCAGGCAAGGAACATAGCCGAGGGGCAGCGGGGCGGCAATAGCGGGGAGGGGGAGGCGATTGCACCTGTTCGCCCGCAGTGCTGCAGGCTCAACTGGTGTCAGGTGCGAATAAATTCGTCGCGCGCGGGATCGCTGCGCAACTGCGCCAGATCGTCGGCCTGTGGCAACTGCGGCCGATCCCGTTGTGCATTGACCAGACATAAAAAACCAAGCGCTTGCTCATCGCTGGCGCGGAACTGATGCCAGGTCAAGGGCGGTACCTCGATCAGATCGTTTTGTGCAAGTTCGTGAATGGCCGCACCCACCAGCACGCGGCCGTGGCCACGCACGACCATGACGGCGTGCACATGGGTGTGACGTTCGAGGGTGGTATGTCCACCCGGCGCCACTTCGAAGTAGCGTAATTGACAAGCCAGATCCGGATCGTCGAACAGAACTTGACGGGTAACGTCCTTGAAGGGCGCCTCGCCGCTTTGTTTGTAAGCGAGCACCTCGACATCTTGCCAGTGGAAGTCACCGTGGTGAGGGCGATGATGATCGTTGCTCATGATTGCAGGCTCTGACTGGTTAAACCCGCTAATCGGACGCGGGTGACAAATTCGCGGGCGCGCTCAGGTAACGCATCGCCGGCCGCAAGCAGGGCGCCGCCGATAAGCAGAATGACATCGCGCCCGTAAAACGCGAGCATCTCATCAACCCGATCGACACTCATACCGCCAGCCGGTACCGGTGCGCAGGCACGCAGGCCATGCCAAGGCATAAGCGCGGCCTGGGCCAGGGCCGCACAGGTGGCCGGGTCATAACTGAAGCGCCCGCCGTGATTGGGAAACACTGTGGCATCGGCACCCAGCAGGCGGAAGATCCGTCCAAACAGCAGCGGCGGGGCGATGCGGGCCGCGCCCCCCAGCGCGGGGTGAGCGAGTACGGCGCAGTCGAGTTCATAGCGCACAAGTTCGTCGAACACCGGCAGACCCATCAACATCGGACAGGCAAGCACCATTTGCACGCCTTCCTCCCGCACGATGCGCGCTTGGTTTGCTAATTGGCGTGGGCCGCCGGACAAGGTAGGCGCATAAATGCTGTGGCCGCCGGTCGTGGCATTGGCCTTGCTCACTGCGCGCTGACAGGCGCTCACCCGCGCGGCGAAGGGCGAATAATCCTGATTGGCGATACCGTGGTCGTCCTTGATGATATCAAGCCCGGCGTAAGCAAATGTCGCCGCCAGCGCCGCGAGTGCCTCCGGTGCCAAGCCCTGGGGCTTAAGCGCCGTCATGGTCAGCGGCCGCGGGCCCGCGTTGAGCAACGTACGAATGCCGTCCAGACCGAAGCGCGGACCGGGCCAGTGCGCGACCAAGGTCGCCGGCAGCTCAACGTCCAGTAAGCTGACATCGTCCTGCAGGGAACAATTACCAAACAGCATATTCATGAGCTGACCGATGTCACGGCCGACGGTTTCGGTGGCGATGGCCAGCGTCACTTGGAACGCCGATGCGGCCAGCGGCTCGATACCTTCCACCGTGGCCACAACCTGCTCACGCACGTAGGCACTGGTTACCGCCGATAACGGCATTTCGATGCTTTGTTCCACGGCCAGGGCAGCGGCGCGCGCTTCGATACCGGCGGGCGGGCCGCAGATCTGATAATGGGCGAGGATGCGGGTCATGGGCCATTGTAACGCGAGGGTCTGCGCCGGCACCCACATTGGCCTTGAAAAAATCTGCCCAGCCGCGCACTCAAACACGTCGCGGTCTGATCTGTTACGACATTAGCTATCGCACAATCACGGTTTTCAGCCGCGTTGGGAGCGAGGCAATTTTGCATCCCGATATCACATCGTCTATCCATGACTTGCGTATTGGGTTTTGCTTCATCGAGTTGTCGGGGAGCATTTCACAACGTCTCGGGATGTAGTGGCTCGACCAAAATAAGCCCCGGCATACGCGATGCCTAACCAGCGGTTCGAGCTGATGTTTGCGCGCTACGCGCTTCAGCGTCGCTCAACCGAAGCGTTGAGGCTGTAGAAAAACCCTTGTTGCAAAAACTGGCGGGACTCAGATAAAAAAAGCGACCTCATCAGGTGCGTTACAAGCAACGATCGTTACTGGCGGAGGGGTCGAAGCCCCCCTGAAAACGCACGCCACTCCATTCGGAATAGTGTTTCTACACCCTCGTTAGGTGGTGGAGGAATGCTGCGCCCTTGTAATCATCCGTTGCACATCTACGTTGGTGTTTATGGCCGCCAGTTCTATTTCGGTATGCTTACTTGCAAACACGCGGAAGATCTCGTCGGCAAAAGCTTGTCCCACCGAATCAACGCCCGCGAAATCAAATATAACGGTCTTGAAACGCTCGACGCGAGCCACAAGCCGCTTGGCCTGAGAGCGGGACACTAGTTTGTCGTCCCCATATTGCGCAAGCCGAACGGGCACCACGGTCTTAGTAAATCCGTAATTATCCTCTGACGAGTATTGGTCAAAGATCTTTTTTGTGGTGCGCGCCGTATGGTTACTTAGTTTCATCCACACCCACGTACCCGAACGGGAGTTGCTCTCTAAAATCCAATCCTCGCCGTTATCAATTCGATGAGTAAAGAATGTGCCACCTGACAGGATGTCAAAACCGTCAAACATTCTGGACGTGAAGAAGATTCCTTCACCGGTGTGGTTTGCGGGATCGGTCGTTAATTTTCCTTTCGCCAGTTCGAGAATGGCATGTCGTTCGTCGAGTAATCCGAGGTTGCCCTGAATTTTTCGAAAAATACCCACACCATCGTCGCCGATTACGATTTCAGTGGTGGTGGCGGTCTTGTGCAACTTCAATGTAACTGTTCGACCACCAGCGTGGTCTAGTACGTTGTTAAGCATCTCAGTAAAGCCGTAGTGCCAAATCTCAAAAACGTTGGCGGGTAAGTGCATCAACGACGGCGCGATCTCAAGTCTCCAAGCCACGTCCTCTGCCAATTCTGGCGTGATCTGAATTCGTTTTACCCACTCCTCGGTAGGATGAAGTGAGTAGGAACGGCTCCTCGTTTTGCCCTTACGAACAATGGATTTTTCAGCCACTAATCGTTGCAAATGTTTATTGGCGGCTTGGCGTGTAATGCCAAATTTCGTCGATGTTACGAGCGCGATTTCTTTTGGCTGATTCTCGACATTGTCGATAATGAACCGTCTTATTTCCTCACCCCTTGCCCGGACCCCGGTCATACCCTATCCATAAATATTGACAACCTTATAGAAATATATTGTCAACATTATGGTGCTCATTGTCAACGTTACAGAACTAATCGGAATGGGTCGGAAACGGCCGCCTAACCCAGTCAATGCACGGACGCCTGCTTGCTGCTCATCGGCGTGTTCACGGTGGTGACTGCTCGGCGCGCAACGCGTGCCGATGGGCGGCCAGCACGTCTTCAAAGCGCTCGGTCAAGGCTGGATCCTGTGCCAGGCAATCCACATAAAAGCGTGTGATCCCACGCATTGCGCCATTCACATCGCTGGCATGGGGCGTGGCCTGCGCCAGCGTCGCCAAACGTCGCAGATAACGCAGGAAGTACCACTCGATACTGTGACGCTCGGCGTCGGCGCGTATCAGCGCCTTGATGTGGCGGGCCAGTGTTTCGCGGAATTCGACCCAGGCGCTCGTCACAAAACCTTGATTCATCATGCGCTCGGTGTTGCTCAGGCCCGCGCCAGATCGGCTGCGCCCGGCGCGACCACTTTGTAGAGCTGCTGGGCATTGCTCCACAGGATTTTGCGGCGGACTTCAGCGCTGCATTCAGCTAAACCGGTGGCGATGCATTTATGCACATCGTCGCCGAAGATCGAGGTCGGGTGCGGGAAGTCGGTTTCAAACAGAATATTGTCGATGCCAACTTTATCGATCAGTCGGCGTGGTGCGGTCTGCTCAAACCAATAACAGCCATAGACATTCCGCGCAAAATACTCCGATGGCAGGCGATCGAGATCCGGCCGTTCTTCTGCCACGCGATTGCCAATGAACTGATAGTCCAGGGCCTCGAGCAGGAATGGGATCCAGCCAATGCCACTTTCGACCGAGACAAATTTGATGGTCGGATAGCGGGCCAGCACGCCGGACAGCAACAGGTCGGCGAGTTGCACACCATTGCGCATGAAGTAGGCGACCGAGATTTCGGTGAACGCGGCCATGCGCCCGTAAACTTTCATCTTGTCGCGATTTAATCCCGACTCCATATTGCCCGAGCCGATATGGAAGCTGATCGGCAGGCCCAGCTCAACTGCTGCTTCCCACAACGGATTCCAGTAAGGGTCGCCGATCAGTGGCTGACCGAAGGATTGGGGTTCGCCGGTAAAAAGGATGCCGCGATGACCCATCGCTGCGCAGCGGCGCACTTCTGCCACGGCGGCCGCGACGTCCCAGAATGGCGTTGAAATGATCGGTAACAAACGACGCGGGTCGGCCGCCGCCCATTCGGTTTGCCAGTCGTTGTAAACCTTCACGCAGGTCAGCATCAATTCCGGATCGCCCAACTGCAGGAACACCTGGCTGCCAAAACCACCCACATTGGGATACATGACCATGGCCCAGATGCCCATCTTGTCCATGTATTCGAGGCGCGCCTTGGCGTCGTAGGCGCCTGGATGCATGTCGCTGTAGTGATCCGGTGGGTCCTTCATGTCACCCACGCCGGCGGTGG
>JAYUQF010000176.1:0-13685 GCA_043756885.1 Pseudomonadota bacterium | reverse complement strand
CCAACTCGATCAGGCGCGGTCGCTGCTTGAAATGCTACCGCTGGATGACGACAGGGCGAGCGACCGAGAATAACGCAAACGCATCAATCGTCGCGCTTCAACAGACTCAGAACCGCGTCCCAGAAGCCCACCTTATCGCCCCGCGCAATTTCGCGCATCTCCTTCAAGGTGCGATTGGCAGGGTCGATCTGCAAACCGAGCGCGACATAACCGCGCGCTTGCTCAAAACGATCATTGGCAATTGCCCGTTCGGCGAGTATCGCAAAGCGCGCCGCGACCGCCAGCATGCCGGCACGTGCCTCAAGATTGGCAGGGTCGAGTTGCAACATTCGCGAGAAGTAATAATAAGCGTTGTCGTGGGGCGGCTCGGTCAGGCGCAAATCGTCGAGACTATGCCGAGCCAGCCACAACAAAGCCTGCGCGACTTGCTCGGGTGCGGTGCCAGCGGGCATCACCGCTGCGCGGGTGGGCCGCACTTCCAGCGTGGTCGTCGCCACCTCGCGCGGACGGGCCGGCGGTTCAAGCTGATGTTCGATGGTGAGTAACACACCCCAACCGATGCCGCACAAGATCAGCAAACCGAGCAGCACCCATTGCAGTGGTCGCAGGGGCGCACGAAGGGCAGGTAGTTGCGTAGTCTGCGTCGTGCCGAGCTGATCAGCGTGCACGAGGGTGGTATCGCCGTCGGCGCCAGGGTCGGACTGTGCCGCAGATCTGATGATGCCTTTGCGGCGCATCTGCCCGATGCTGTAGATAAGGCTGCGGGTGTCGCGGAAGCGGTCCTTGCGCGATTTGGCCATCATCAAATTGAGCAATTCCTGATATTGCTCAAGGCCGGCTGGTAAGCGCGGAATGGGGGCACGCTTATGCATGAGGATGACATCGATGACCGAGTCGGCGACATAAGTCCGCGAGCCCGTCAGCATTTCGTAGAAGATGACGCCCAGTGAATAGATATCAGCGCGGCCATCAATAGGCCCGGATTCCGACTGTTCCGGGGCCATGTAATTGGGGCTGCCAACAAACATGCCGGTGGACGTTAAATCGGAATCGTTACTTAAGCGTTTGGCGATGCCAAAATCGCTCAGCAGCGGCGTGCCATCGCGCCGGAACAGGATATTGCCGGGCTTAACGTCACGATGCACGATGCCGTTGTCGTGGGCGGCGGCCAGGCCAGCCGCAATCTTCTCCACCAGCCCTATGGCCTCAGACGGCGCAAATACCTGACGCAGCAGGCGGTCCCTCAGGTCGCCGCCCTCGACGTATTCCATCGAGATGAAAATCTGATCGCCCGCCTGCCCGATATCGTAGATGGTGATGATGTGGGGGTGATTGAGGGAGGCAATGATGCGCCCCTCATTCAAGAAGCGCTCGACGGTCTCAGACGTGAGGCCGGTGCTGGTGTCGAGGATCTTCAGCACCACCTGCCGACCCAGGGACCGCTGCTCGGCGAGGTAAACCGTGGCCATGCCACCCTGGCCAATCAAGCGCTTGATTTCGTAGCCAGGGATCTGCATCGGCGGATTATAAACCGGCCTATGCGGTAAATAGTTTCCATCCACAAGGGGATGGAAACTATTCCGGTGCAGGGATGCACCGGCGTAATCGACGACGCAAGTCGTTGATTACGGAGGTAACGAAAAATCACACTTTTTCGTTACCGAATCCATAAACGGCCAGGAAGGCCGTTTATGGATGAGAATAAATAGGCGGGCAGCGGTCGCGACTCGCGGGGTGCCTTTTGTACGGTCCTCGGGTTACAGTAGCGTCGCATTCGACAACAACACGAAACCACACATGCCCGACACCAAAACCGCCACCAAGGCAGCCCGTCCGCGCTCGCGCAAGTTGATCGAAGACATGCTGCAGGAACGCCAGCAGATGCTGGTCCTGCTGTGGGAGCTGTCCAAACTCGACTTAGGCAAACCGGACGAATCCACCCGCCAGACCCTGGAAGACTTCCAGGAAATCCTGGTGGATTACATCGCGGCCGCGCATTTCGGCCTATACCAACGTATCGCCGAGGGCAACGAGCGACGCCAGGCGGTGCTCGATATCGCACGTGATATCTACCCGCGCATCGCCCGATCGACAGACATCGCAGTCGAGTTCACCGAAAAATACGATCACCCCGAGGCTGGCGCCGATACTGCCAAGCTCGCCGCCGATTTATCCTTGCTCGCCGAGGAAGTGACCTCGCGCATCGAGCTCGAAGACCAACTGATCCTGGCGATGTTAGGCGGCGATTTCGCAATTCCACCGGTACCAAAAACGGCCTAGGTCGATTGCGCCGCGCACGCGCCCGACTAATCTCGCATCTTCACACTACCTACGCCGTAGGTCCGACTAATTCGGACTCCACTTCACCAAGCTTATTCACCCATCAGCCAGGCGCCAACGGCGCACCCTCGGTGACCCGCAACTTCGCCCGAATAAAATCCCGGTGGGACAGATGCAGCAGATCCGCAAGCCTGCGGATGTAATACTCCTCGTAGTGATCAACGCGGCCGTCGGCCTGCGCAACCCGCCACAAGGTATCCAGCAATTGAAGTTTCTGCGCTTGGCTCAAGCGTTCATTGATAGTGGCCGTGAAATCGTAGAAAGACACCGCCTCGTCGACGGCTTGTGCCGCGGTAACGACCAGCGTGTCCAGATCTTCACCCTCGAGTTTGCACACGCGCGCGATAGCCGCAACAACAGCGCGGCGCTCTGCGTCATCGACGGCGTGGTCAGCACGCGCCACTTCGAGCAGCAGTGCTGCCACTGCCAATGGCGTGGGGTCGATAGTTGTGTGCGCGCTACTCATGCGCGAGAAGCCTGCGTCGAGCAACGCTTTAAAGTGGCGAAACATAGTCATCCGCAAATTGTTCGGGATAAGCATGTTAGCCCGGCCGTGCCACGCGCCCAAGACCGCATTCGTTACCGGTAGGCGATCATGGGCTTGGCCTATAGGATGCCCCCATGCCACGCATATATGTCGAGATTGAACTGACCAGCGGCGCCGAATGTGCGCTGCCCCCTACTGCCGCGCACCATGTGCGCGATGTGCTGCGTCTGGAACGCGGTGCGGAGCTGGTGCTGTTTAATGGCCGTGGCGGTGAATACGAAGCACAGTTGTTGGCCGTGGGGCGTGCTGAAGTGCGCGCGGTGCTCGGTGTTTTTCGCCACCGTGCAGTTGAGTCGCCCCTGGCCGTGACCTTGGTGCAGTCCATTTCCCGTGGCGAGCGCATGGACTACACCATTCAGAAGGCGGTTGAACTGGGCGTCCATCATATTGTGCCCGTAACCAGCACCCGCACCGTCGTGCGCCTGGACAGCGCACGTGAGGAAAAACGGCTCGAGCACTGGCGCGGCATTGTTCGTCACGCCGCCGAACAGACTGGCCGTATAGCGGTGCCTGAGGTTACATCGGTGTTATCGCTCACGGCGTGGTTGGCACAGGCCAACAATACGCGCGCTTATATGCTCGATCCGTTTGCCACCACCAGCCTTGCCGCACAAGCCACGCCGGTGGGCGCAGTGGCGATTGTGGCCGGTCCGGAAGGCGGCTTCAGCGGCGATGAAAGAGCGCAGATGGCGCGCGCCGGGGTGATTGCGGTGCGTTTGGGGCCACGGGTATTGCGCACGGAAACCGCCGCACTATGCGCACTCACGATTCTGCAAATGCGCTGGGGAGATTTGGGCTGAAGGTGAAAGCAAGAACACCCGGCGCCGTGCGGCGCTGACAGGCGGGTGAAAACTACGGCGCCCGCGACGCTTGTCACCCGCCTGTTAGCTGGCCCGCAAACGCTTCCTGACTTGCCCGAGCAAGCGTCGACTCACCAGCAGTTTCTCGGCTCGCCCTTCAAGCACCACCGAGACGTTACCATCACCATCACGTTCCAGTGCGCGCACATGCACGGCCTGCACCAACGCATTACGATGAATGCGCACGAAGTCTTCTGCAAACTCCGCTTCAAGCGCGTGCAAGGAATCCTCAATCAACAGTTGTGAATTTGTTGCCACCGCACTGACGTAACCCTGATCAGCGTGAAAATACAGAATCTGTGCGACCGGTAACAAGCGCAGGGCGCCGCCCACCACCGCACTCACATGCCGGCGATGGCCAAGGGCGCTCGCCGCTTGCTCATTGAGCACCTCGCGCGCCAGACACAAACTGGCGGCGCGTTCCAGTGATTCGCGCAAGCGCTCGCTGCGCACGGGTTTCAACAGATAATCGAGCGCATGGGTTTCGAAGGCGGCCAGCGCATGTTCGTCGTAGGCGGTGGTAAAAATCACAATCGGCGGTGTGTCCAGGTTGCGCAAATGACGCGCCACTTCCAGACCATCCATGCCGGGCATGCGCACATCGAGCAGCACAACATCGGGCGCCAGGCGTTCGACGGCGGCGAGGCTGGCAATACCATCGTCGGCCTCGCCGACCACTTCACCGATGGCAAGGTCATCGATCTGGGAAACCAGCCGCCGACGTGCCAAGGGCTCGTCATCAACGATGAGTATTTTCACGCTGAGGTCTCGTCACCGAGCGGCACCACCATGCGCACCACATAACAACCGTCGACCTGCTCGCTGCGCAATTGCGCAGCTGCGCCAAAAAGCGCGCGCAAGCGTTGGCGCACATTATTGAGCGCAATGCGATTACCGTCGTGATGATGAGTAGCACTGTCGGCTTCGAGGGGATTAGAAACCAGCACTTCCAGCGTTACACCCACCCGTCGCAGGGCAATCACAATGGTACCGCCGCTGCGGCTCGGCTCGATGCCGTGATAAATGGCGTTTTCGACGATGGGTTGCAGACTTAACAAGGGCAGGCGCGCATCCCCCAGCGCAGGCTCAATTTGCCAATCGACCTTCAGCCGTTCACCCAGACGCAAACGCTCGATATTCAGATAGCGTTCGACAAAATCGATCTCGGTTGTTATCGATACCGGCGCGCGACCATCGGCGAGACTGGCACGAAACAGATCAGCCAAGTCTTCCACCGCGCGTTCCGCCAGTGGCGGGTCACTGCGGGTGAGGCTTGCGATGGTATTCATGCAGTTGAAAAAGAAATGGGGGCGAATGCGTGCCTGCAGCGCCTCTAGGCGCGCGGAGGCCTCAGAGGCCATGCGCTGCTGCCAGTGAAACTGCACATAGAAGTATCGCAATACCAGCGCCGCGACAATCGCCGCCACACACACCGTGCGCGATACCAAGTCGTTATGGCTGACATGAATGATGGCGCCCGCACCCACCACGGGATTGACCACCCACCACGCCAGCTCAGCCACCGTCCACGCCACCGCGAGGATCAGCAAGAAGCTGGCGATGGCAATGGTGGGTTCGGATCGGCCCTGCAATGGCCGGCGCGCCAGACATAAGGCGCCCGCCGAGGTCAAACCCAACCATTGGGTATAGATAGACAGCAGCGCCAACTCGTCGACAAAGTCGGGGCCAAAACCATGGCGGGCGATGATGGCGATCAAGGCCACCAGTTCACTGCTGATCACCACCACGAACAAGGCGTGCACGCCACATAAATCGGGCAGAAAAACCGCGCCTCGTTCGAGCACCGTGTCGGACGAATCAGAAGTACGCATCAGACAAAAGCGGGCTGTGCCGTGGTGGCAAACGACTAAGGGGTGGGATGTGGATCAACATGGCTACCGCTAGTGTCGTTCGCGTCTCGCCACGCGGTCAATCGCGGCCGGGACGCTGGGATATACTGCGTTATCGTTTTTTCGGCCAAAGCACGCTATGTCATCAACGCCCGCATCTGAAAAACCCTGGGGCGGCCGCTTCACTGCGCCCACCAATGCGTTTGTCGAAGAATTCACCGCCTCGGTCGGCTTTGATCAGCGTCTGGCGCTGTGTGACATCCGCGGCTCTATTGCCCATGCGCGCATGCTGTCGGAATGTGGCGTGATCACGGCGAGCGAATTCGACCATATCGCGAGCGGCTTGACGTCGGTCCGCGCGGATATCGAAGCCGGTCGTTTCAGTTGGTCGGTACAGCTCGAAGACGTGCATATGAATGTCGAAAGCGCGCTGGTCGAACGCATCGGGGACGTGGGCAAAAAGTTGCACACGGCACGCTCGCGCAACGATCAGGTGGCAACCGATATCCGGCTTTATCTGCGGGAAGAAATCGATGCGCTGTTAGAGCGTCTGGGTCGCCTGATGCACGCACTGGTGACCCTCGCCGAGCAGGAAGCCGAGACTCTGCTGCCGGGCTTCACCCACCTGCAGGCCGCACAACCGATCTCCTTCGGACATCACATGCTGGCCTGGCTCGAGATGCTGCTGCGTGATGCCAGTCGGTTGCGTGACTGCCGTGCGCGAGTCAATGTCTTGCCACTCGGTGCCGGTGCATTGGCCGGCACCACCTTCCCGATTAATCGTGCACGTACGGCCGAATTGCTCGGCTTCGAGGCGGTTGCGGAAAATTCCCTGGATGCGGTCAGCGACCGCGATTTTGCTATCGAGTTCAGCGCCTGCGCGTCTTTGATCATGGTGCACTTCTCGCGGATGTCCGAAGAGCTGGTGCTGTGGAACTCCCAGGCCTTTGGCTTCGTTGATATCGACGATGCCTTTTGCACTGGCTCATCGATGATGCCGCAGAAAAAAAATCCCGATGTACCGGAATTGGTGCGCGGCAAAGCCGGGCGTGTCATAGGCCATCTGGTCGCGCTGATCACCCTTATGAAGGCGCAACCGTTGGCTTACAACAAAGACAATCAAGAAGACAAAGAGCCCCTGTTCGATACGCTCGATACCTTAAATGCCTGCATCCGGGCATTTGCCGATCTGGTACCCACCTTGAAGGTGGATCGCGCGCGCATGCGCGCGGCGGCTGCGCGTGGTTATATAAGCGCCACGGATCTTGCCGATCATTTGGTGCGCCTCGGTCGACCGTTTCGTGATGCCCATGCGGTAGTCGGCGCGGCAGTGGGTCTGGCGGTGGCGCGCGGCTGCGAGCTGCAGGATCTGTCGCTGGAGGAGTTTCAGCGTCTTGATGCGGCACTCGACGCGACGGTATACCAGGTGCTCGATATGGATCACTGCCTGGCGGCACGTGATCACTTTGGTGGTACTGCACCGCGCCAGGTGCGTGCCGCCTGTGGGCGCGCGCGCGCACGCATCGCGCAGGTGCTGACAGCGGCCAAGGCCACGACCGTTGTTAATGAAGGTGCTTAAAACGCTGCTGCGCGTCACGCTGGCACTGGTGGCCGTCGTGGTCACCGCCCTTGGCGTTTTGCTCGCGACTTTCGATATCAACGATTACAAAGACCAACTCATCACGCGGATAAAATCGCACACAGGCCGGGATCTGGTGCTCGATGGTCCGCTTGAGCTCGGCCTGTGGCCAAAAATCAGCCTGCGAAGCGGGCCGCTTACGCTGAGCAACGTCGGCGCTGCCGAAGCACAACCCCTGCTGCGCGCCGAGCGGATTCAAATTGCAGTGGCGACCTGGCCGCTGTTGCGTAAGCGGGTGGAAATGGACACCGTCGTGCTCCACGGCGTGCATCTTAATCTCAGGCGCGATGCGGCAGGGATCGGTAACTGGGCCGACCTCGTAAACTCCGATGCCGGCCAGCACGAGCGCCAGACGCAACATCAAAAGCGAGCGCCGCTCGCGGCGCTGATCCTCGGCGGTGTGGATATCAAGGGCGGCCGCGTTACATGGCACGACGCCGCGACCGGGCAAGAATTCACCCTGAGCAACGTGACCGCCTCCACCGATGCGCTGACCTTTGGCAAGCCTATGGCGCTGACGATCGCCGCCACGGCGCGTGCTAATCAACCTGCACTCGATACTGATATCACGCTGACCGGCACGCTGAACTACAACGTCGATGACCAGCATTACGTGCTGGCACCGCTGGTGATTGTGAGCGAGTTGCGCGGCGCGCAGCTGCCAGGCGGCACGGCCCGCTTGGAACTGGGCGCTGGGCTGGAGCTGGATTTAAAAGCTGGAACCGCACAATTGAGCGGGCTCAAGCTTGACGGCCTTGGCACCAGCCTGCGCGGCGAATTCAGCGCACACAACATCGAAGACGCCCGGCCAAGCGCTAATGGTCAGCTGCAGATCAAGGGACGGGACCTCGCGGCGCTCTTTGAGGCATTTGCCCTGCCGGCCGGCAAACAACTGGCACACCTCGCCGATCGCAGCTTTAGTTTTAATTTAGATTTTGACGCCAACATGGATAGTGGTGACGTCAAGCTCACACAATTCGACGGCCAACTGCTCGGCGCGTCATTGAGCGGTCACTTCGATGCCAGCAAGGCCAATACCGAGCAACCTGTGTTCAAAGGTGAGATGAAAGCCCGTGGTGCGGATCTCCCGGCTGTGTTGGTGGTCGCCGCCGCGTTGCAAGGTAGAGATTCATTCTTGGCGGCCATCGCACAATCCGCGGCCCGCGACAGCCACAAACAGTTCAGCTTCGAAAGCAGCTTCGATGCTGACTTCAAGGCTGAGACCGCCAACTTGTCGCGGCTGACGCTATCCGGCCTCGGTCTCACTGTGCAGGCCAACATTGCGGCCGAGCAGATCTTGAGCAAGCCGGCCTACCACGGCAGTTTGCACATACCGCGCTTCAATTTGCGCAAGCTGCTCAAAGCCTTGAACCAACCCGTGCCTAAAACGGCCGACACCCAAGCCCTGCGTGCAGTGGCGCTCAAAACACACTTCGCCGGCAACACCACGGGCCTGACACTGGACGCGCTGCAAGTGACACTCGACGACACCCAGATGACGGGCGATATCAACATCGCTGCGTTTAGCGGCCCGCAGCTGATTTTTTCGCTTGCGGTGGATGGCATCGATGCTGATCGGTATCTCAAAGCGCCTGCAAAAGAACATAGCGGGGCCATCGTCACACCCGACGCGGTGGTCGCTGGCGCCGCTCATGCCCTGCCGGTCGAGGCGCTGCGTACGCTCATGGTCAAGGGTGCGCTGAGTGCTGGCACCTTGAAAATATCCGGCGCGAAGTTGCAGAACGTCAGGTTCAACATCGACGCCGCCCAGGGCCTGGTCAATTTCGAGCCGCTGGCCGCGCAGCTCTACGAGGGTCGTTATGGTGGCGGCGTTACACTGGATGCCCGTGGCAAGCAGACCACGCTCGCGCTCAAGACGCGGCTCGATAAAGTTCAAATCGCGCCGCTGTTACACGATCTAAAAGATATCGACAGCCTTGCGGGCATGGTCAGCTTCGACGCCGCGCTGCAGGCCGCCGATGGCCGCGCAGCGCACGTCAAACAGTCGCTGGATGGCACGGGTCGCTTCGGCATCACGGCGGGTGTTTTTCGGGGTGTCGATGCGGTGGCCATTCTGCGCGCGGCTGAACAGATGATTCACTGTCGGTGCGGTGTAGCCGTGCCCAAAGGCGGCCAGACGCAGTTCAAAAACCTGGACGGCACCATTGCTATCAAACAGGGTGTGGTGCGCAATGACGATCTGGTGATGAATGGCGAAGGGTTCACCATCAAAGGTCAGGGCACCTTGGCCAATCTCAACGACAACTCACTGAAGTACGATTTGCTGCTGGCGGTGAGCGAACAACGCACAACTGGCGCAAAACACACCGATAAACTCGGCGGCTACCAAGTCCCCATTGCCTGTCGCGGCCAAGTGGATAGCCCGACCTGCCTGCCGGATTTTGGCCAACTCCTCGGTGCTGTGGCCAAAGATGCCGCCAAGAAAAAACTCGAAAAAGCCGTGGGTAAAAAACTGCAAGGTGTACTCGATGGCAAACAGGGCGACGCGCTCAAGAATCTTCTGAAATTCTGATGACACGACTATTGTTCTGCGCGGTCGTGCCACCACTCATCCGCCCGCTCGCCGTGTTTATTTTCCTGGCCGCACAATGCTGCGCTTTCCTCAGTGCTGCACAAACCGAACGTGCCGAGATCAGCTTTGAAGGTCGCACTTATCAATATCTATTCATCGCCCGCATGAAAGGCGATATTGATGCTGTGCACGCGGTGGTAACCGATTTTGACCGTATGCAGCGCATCAACGACGATATCGTCGCCAGTCGTGTGCTGGCCCGTTACGACAACGGCGAGATCAAGCGCCTGTTGAAACTGCGGCACTGCATCCTGATGTTTTGTTTTGACATGGATTTTGTCGAACGCGTGCACGAATCAGCCGGCCACATCACCACCACCATCGTGCCGGAAGAAAGCACTTTTTTTGATGGCACCGCACACTGGCAGTTGGAAGCGTTGCCCGGTGGTTATACACGCGTCAGCGTCAGTGCCCGGCAGTCGCCACGCTTCTGGATCCCGCCGGTGCTGGGGCCCATCATCTTAAAGCGGGTATTCATGCGCGAAGTGGCCGAAACCTGCGCCAATATCGAAAGTATCGTCAATGCCGGGGCCAGTCGTGACTGAGCCCAGCTTCAGTGCGCGCCTTATCAACTGGTATGGGCGCTATGGCCGGCATGATTTGCCCTGGCAGGCGGCGCGCACCCCCTATCGCGTGTGGCTATCGGAAATCATGCTGCAGCAAACCCAGGTCGCAACGGTGATCCCCTACTTTGAACGCTTTGTTGTGCGCTGTCCCGACGTGCAGACGCTGGCGGCAGCGGCGAGCGACGAGGTGCTGCATCTATGGTCCGGGCTCGGTTATTACAGTCGCGCGCGCAATCTGCATCGCTGCGCGCAATTGCTGGTCACGCGTCACGGCGGCGAATTTCCACGGGATCTCGACGCGCTTATCGCGCTGCCGGGCATCGGCCGCTCAACGGCAGGGGCGATCCTGGCCCAGGCCTACTCGCTGCCCCATGCGATCCTGGACGGCAATGTAAAACGGGTGCTGGCCCGTTATCACGCGCTGGCAGGTTGGCCGGGTGCAACCTTAGTCGCAAAAAACTTATGGCGTTTGAGCGAACAACATTTGCCGAGCACTGACGTGCGTGATTACACCCAGGCCATCATGGATCTGGGTGCAACACTCTGCACACGCAGCCGGCCACGCTGTGGGGATTGCCCGGTGGCAGGTGATTGTGCCGCCCATCAAAGCGCGCGGGTGGCGGACTTCCCCAGCGCGCGTCCTAAACGCGTCATGCCACGGCGCAGCACGTGTTTCCTGATCGTCGAAAACAATGCCGGGCAAGTGTTATTGGAACGGCGCCCCCCCAGCGGCATATGGGGCGGTTTGTGGTGTTTCCCCGAAGTGCCTGACGAAGACGGGCTGGCCGCGCGCTTGGCGGCGCTGGGTTTGAGCGATGCGCGTGTGCACCAGCGCCTGGCGGTGATTGCCCATAGCTTTACGCATTTTCACCTCGACATAACGCCGCTGCACATCTGCAGCGACATGCTCGCGCCAGCGGTACGAGACGACGGCGCCCTGCGCTGGTATTCACCGGCCGATTCGACAAGAATTGGCCTGTCTGCTCCTGTTGCGCGACTGCTTGCCGGTCTGCGCTGATCGCTAACGCCGAGGCTAGTTATGTCCACCACCGTTCACTGCATCAAACTCGACCGCGAAGAAGAAGCGCTGAAAGCGCAACCCTATCCAGGGGAACTCGGCAAACGCATTCTGGCCCAGGTGTCCAAGCCTGGCTGGCAGATGTGGCTGGCCCATCAGACCATGTTGATTAACGAAAACCGCCTCACGCCCATTGATCCCAAGGATCGCGCTTTCCTGGTCGCAGAGATGGAAAAATTCTTTTTTGGCGAAGGCTCAGCGCCGCCGGAGGGGTACGTAGCGCCCAAGGCCTGAGTAGAGACACGCTTGTGTGCGAATAAATTCGCGCCTACGCAGAGGTGTATAACACTGCGCCGATCGCGATCAGCGCCGAGCCCGGCAACCGCGTCACCCATTGGCCGCCAGGCAACAGGCGCTCAGCCAAGACGAAGAGCGCCACGGCCGCCATGGTGGCGACACTCATCGTGCCTCCCGCAAACATCAACACCATCAACATCCAGCAGCAGCCAATGCAATACGTGCCGTGGTGCAGGCCCATCACAAACGCGCCCCAGCGGCCCGCGCGCCCATACTTAAGGAAAAACCCCAGCGGCCCGCGACAATGGGCCAGGCAGGCGGCTTTGAACGGTGTGAGTTGCCACATACCGGCCGCGGTCAAGATGCCACCGGCCACCTTCTGGGAGGCAGCGAGGTTCGCACCCATCAAATGATCATGGCCGTGTAACCACCATTGCGCGACGGTGGCCAACAGTGAAAACGCGCTCCAACCAGCCAGATAACCACCCGCAAATAACAGCGGGTCGAGTCGGCCAGCGGGCCCACGATCGAGGCCGCGCAATACCAACAGCATGGGCAAAGCGGCCGGTGTCATCATCGCGATCATCATCACCAGCCACATGATCGCGCTGGCGAGCAAATAGGCAACGCTGTCACCGGGCGCCATCATCGCGCGCATGAGATCCAGCAGCAGACCCTCACCACGCATGCTGGCCATGGTTTGTTGTGCGTCGTACAACCATGCCCAGGCCAGCGCCGCCACCACCAGCAAGGCCGCGAGCGTGAGACGAAATTGCAGATCGTAGAAGCGCGCACCGCGAGCTGACGTGCTCACGGCGCTACCAATGGCGCGTTCGCGGCCCGCGTGCCTCAGGCAGCAGCCTGGCCCTGCCAGTCAAAGGGCGCGAAGTGGCCATTAGTGCGGCCCGTTGTATCCCGCCATGCAATGCCAAAGGCTTCGATGACATTACGCACCGCAGTGGCGAGATTGAGACGTTTGTTGACCGGGTGAGCGGTATTGTCGATGGCAATACACTGGCCCGGTGCACTGAAGCTGGGTACACCCGTGACCGCCTGATCGAGCAGGCCAGCGATGCGCACTTGTTGCGACCCGCCATCACGCTCGTACTCGATAAGATGCCGCTTAACACCGCGGAAATCGGAAATCAGCGGCGCAAACATCGCCAGAGGCCCGTTACCCGCCGCACTGGCGATGGTGCCGACCGCGGCCGCTTGTGCGTCGCTGGCGCGTGTATCGATGACCAGGCCACCAATCCAATTGCCACTGGACATCACCGCCTCGGACTGGGCAAACATTGTAAATCGCACGCCGTCCAGCACCACGTCACCGAAGTGACCAGAGGTGATTTCGAAAGTCAGTGCAACTTTGCAGAACTCATGGGTCGCCGGCAGCGCCATGTTCTTGATGATGCAGGGACACAAATAGTCGCAACTGCAGGCTTCCATGTACTCACCCTTCACCGCCCAGGTCGTAACCATCGTGTCGCCCTCGTAAAATTGGCTGGAGAACACCAGCGCCACCAATCTAGGCTGCGTCTGGCGGTGTGGTCAAGCACTGCACCGCCCGCAGGTTGACTAGATGCCGCTCAGCCTATTTAATGCCGCCCTTCGCGCGTTAAGCGCGATGGCCGGATGCCCCTGTTCTTGCTTTGCGCATCCGCCCGTCCCCTCCTGGCCGAGTAGCTCAGTTGGTAGAGCAGAGGACTGAAAATCCTTGTGTCGGTGGTTCAATTCCACCCTCGGCCACCAAAATCAAAGCGTTGCCACCGATAAAATCATGCGCATATTTCTATGCGTGATTTTTGCGTGAATTTCAGCTGACGCTGAGCCGGCGCAGGACCACCAAGTCCTGCCTCACACCATTTCTATCGCACATACTGTTGGCCGCTTCAATCAAATGAGAAAGCTCGAATGAGAAAGATCGAGCGCTGTGTATTGCGTGGTGTTGCGTCCGGCGCGAGCCCTTAGCAGTTCC
>JAYUQF010000175.1:0-1860 GCA_043756885.1 Pseudomonadota bacterium | reverse complement strand
TGTGCCCAAGTTGGCAGCGCCGCCAGCAAAGACATGTCAACCCGGCGCAGGCACACACCATCCTCCAATGCATCGCTAAGCGCCCCGTGGGCGTTGTCGCAGCACACGCTGACACGATAGCCGGCCTGACTGAGTGAGCGCGCCTCCTTCAGCACCCGTGTGTCGTTCACGCAGGTATTGCCGAGCAGCATCACGACTGCGTCGCCTTCAGCTACGGCCATGTTCGTGATCCGAAAATTCGCGCAACCACCTCATACCGCTTCTTCGTCGAGCAGCAGCGCGGCGGCGCGCGACGCCTGGTTCTGTGCGGCAGAAGCTTTTGCTTCCGCCAGCATCGCCGCCAGGGCGCGGCGATTGGCTTCCGCCCACGCCGGCGCGCAGCGCGTGAGACGGCCGTCGGCACGCACCAGCAACACTTCATCCAGGGCGGCTAACGCACCAGGCGAAAAACTCGTCAACGGCCCGCAGTGGATCACCACGCTCTCAGGCTCGTCGATCTGCGCCATCGCCGGCACCACCGTTATCGGTGCCGGTGATGTTTTTTCGACGGCTGCGACTCTCGCGCCAGGCGCGGACAGCAGTTCAACCAGGCGATAGTCGACGCTACCAATGCCCGGCCGCATGCCAGGTAGCTGCAATAGATTCATGAGCGGCACTAACTGCTCGCGCGATGCCGGACGCAGCAACAACAGCCCGACCCGCCGCCCGACTTGCCACTTGAGCCGCACATCGCTATCACTCGCCAGATCGCGCACCACCACTGTCATGGTCGCAACCGATTGTGCAATTACAGACGCCGGCTCGGCCTGCAACAACTGCGCGTGACGGCTGATAACGGGATAAAAACGATTCAGCGCGGTAAACATGCCGGCAATATTGCGGCAGCCCGCCGAGAAGTAGTGCAGGGCCATGACATAGGCCAGGAACTGCGCAATAGACTCGCCGCTGAAGAGTACTTCACGACCCTTGATGGCCAGCACCATGCCCAACACCACCGCCGCCGCCAACCCCGCCACCAATCGACTCTGATCGATCACCAACAAGTTGTCGTAGTAAGTCTGGCCGACACGCGCATAAGCACGTCCACGCAAGTGTTCGCCAAAATCGACCGGTGTTTTGCCCGGCTCCTGATACAGCGCCTTCAGCAACTCGTTACGTTCGAGCGCAAAGTCGCCCGCCACACTCTCCTGTTGATGGGAGAGCTTGATGGCATAGGCGTTTACCCAGTAAAGCCCAATCGCTGCCATGGCCAAAATCGCCAGCACGCCGAACGTCGTCAGGAAATCAAGTTTGAGCAGGGCCACCAATGCCACGACCGTCTGCACGGCCGGCACAAACGCACCCACGAGGCGTCTGACAAAACCGGCGCTGTAACGCGGCACGGTCATCAACAGCCGACCGAGGTGTGCCTTCTCGGCCGCATGATTGAGGAGCCTCAGGCCCGGCACGGGTAGCTGTGCGGCAATGTCAAACACACGCCGGCACACATACTGCTCGTAATTGAACATGAAACGGAAAATGTCGCGCTGCGCACGGTATTGCGCATAGGTAGCAAGCAGCAACAGCGTTGAGATGACCGCGACGAACACACCAAATGCGTCAGCGCTCAAGACGAAGTCAAACAACGGCGTATGAAACTCCGTCGGTTCGGCACGCTCGAAGTGACGCACCACGTACAGCACCAGACCCAGCGCGCCCAGCTGGGCAGCGAGCCCGACGACGCCGAGCATCACAGCGGCAGCAATGGGAAATTTGAAATTGTGTAAACACTCACTCAAGACCAGCGCGACGGCACTGCGATAGGTCTGCACTCGCGCCCATTGCACGCCCACCGCAGTAGAGCGTCGTCGCCACCAGGCC
>JAYUQF010000174.1:0-1861 GCA_043756885.1 Pseudomonadota bacterium | reverse complement strand
TTCGAGTTCGGTTTCAATCATGCAGGCGACCATTTCATAAAAAGCCCGGTCGAGTGCGCGCCGCGCAGCGGCGATCTGTTGGGCAACGGCTTCGCATTCGGCATCTTGTTCGATCATGTTTTGCACGCCGCGTAACTGCCCTTCGACACGCCGCAAGCGCATAACTACGCTGCGCTTGTGACCGTCGCGCGCGTTATTACCGATTGTCTCGTCTGCCACAGTGGCATCGTCCGATAGCACTGGTGCAGGGCTGCGCTTCTGCGTCATGGCTGTAGCGTCTCCTGTTCAATCTGAAGATAAACGTTGTAGGCATTGGCGCGGTTAGCGGCCGCAAACGCCGGCAACTGGGCAAAGCGCCCCCATTTCGCGCTCGCGTAGGCATCATCGAAGGTTTGGAAGTTGGCCACCGCTCGCCCCATCTCTGTACGCAAAAACGACAGATAGTCATGGGTCAGTTGCAGATCCTCGCGCGGCGCATAGGACGCTGGGCCATGGCCGGGTACCAGCACCCGTGCCGGTATCTCAAGCAAACGTTCAATGGCCAGTAGCCACAGAGCAGTGTCTGCCGTGCCAACAAAGGGCACACGAGCGGCGTAGATGGTATCGCCCGCAAATACCACGCCGTCATCCTCAACTGACATGACAAGATCTTCCGGCGCATGACCTGGCCCCACAAAATGCAGTCGAAAACGCAGCCCGCCCATGTCGAACGTTTCACCATCAATCAGCCATCGATCGGGCAGTGGCAATTGAAACTGATTGCCCAACCACGGCCCAAGCGATGCACGTCGTTCTTCCAGGCGTGTCTGGGCGGCTGCGGAATTGAGGTATTGATGGGCGAGCGTGTGCGCCCAGATCTCCGCGCCGGCGTCGCGCAACGCCGGAATGCCATAAAAATGGTCAGCATGATAATGGCTGATGATCACCCGGCGGATAGGCTGCGCCGTATGTTCGCCGATGATCTCGATGAGCCTTGCGGCCAAGGCCGGCGAACCCAATGCGTCGAACACCACGACACCATCATCGGTGATGACAAAACCGGCGTTGGACATGAAACCTTGATTTTCACGTGAGGCATCTTCGAGGCGTCCGGCAACATACCAGCAGTGCTCACTGACCTGTACGGCGTGCATCGTTACCGTCGCAGCTTGCCAACGGGGCTCGGCAGTCGCCGCATTCGCGAACAGCAATAATCCCAGCGCACGGGCAGCGAAGCTTGTCACGTGATGCCCGGATTACCCTCAACCCCGCGCAACACCGGCAGATTGAGTTTGGGCGGGGCGAGTGTGGGATGTGCGCGCAGATATTCAGCGACGACGTCCCAGATGGCCGGCCCCTGCACGTTTTCTGCAACCGACGCCCAGCCCGCCACCTTGTAAGTACGCGCTGCATCCAGCGGTTTATCACCCAGACGCAGATCAGAAATACGCTGGCCCATCGCGGCCGACGGTTCGCAGGTGTAAGTCAGTCCACCAACACGCACCATATCGCCGCCCTGTTGATAGTAGGGATCGGGATTAAAAAGATTGTCCGCAACGTCTTCGAGGATTGCCTTGATGCGCTCACCAGTGAATTCGTTGACCGTCACTGCCGGATAGCTGATGGCAGTCTGATCAAGCAGCCGCTCCATTGTGATGGTTTCCCCCGCCAGTAGACTCGTGCCCCAACGAAAGCCCGGTGAAAACGCCATCTGTGCACCTTGCACCGCCATCAGAGCATCAAGAATAAGCTGATCGAAGCTGCCGTTAAAATTGCCGCGCCGATATAAAAGACCCTCGCTCACCGCGAGTTCCTCCGCCAGCTTCGCCGCATAGGGTGCACGTTGTTCAGTAATGAGCTTGGCCATGACCGGATCGGCCGG
>JAYUQF010000173.1:0-1864 GCA_043756885.1 Pseudomonadota bacterium | reverse complement strand
CCTGAGTGGTTGGCGCAAGGCGCGATTTGCGGGCAATAGCGGGGCTATTGCCAAGAATTGCAACGCAGCGGCAGCCGCTCAGGAACAGCCGAATGTAGAGATTATTTTGACCAGGGCCCTTAGCACACCGAGCAGCACCAACCAGACCAGCCGCGCCAGCCAGCGAGCCATGGCGCACCGACTATCGCGGTATGCTGAGCGACGGTGAATTCTCGGCGCCTTTTGCGTGCCTGCGGGCGGCGTCGCAATCAATGCAAGGGATGATGACAAGGTGATACTCGCAAGCGATCAATCCTGGCGTAGCGACGCACACGCCGTACTCGAAGCCTATGACCTCGAGGTGGTGAACGTGACGCGCATCACCCAGGGTCTGGTCAATCTTACGCTCAAGATAACCAGCCGCGACGGCCGCTGCTTTGCATTGCAACGCCTGCATCGGGTGTTCGGGCCCGGTGTCAATCACAATCTCGAGCGGGTTACGGCCCATCTTGCCGCGTGTGGCATGTTGACGCCGCGAGTGTTACGCACCCGTGAGGGCGCGCTTGCGATTGAACACAACGGTGATTGTTGGCGCGTATTAAGCTGGGTCGAAGGTCAGGCCTTCGATTTTCTTGAGCAGCCGGCGCAGGCGGCAACAGCCGGCGCGCTGCTGGCGCGTTTTCATACATTGCTCGCCACGTTCACTGAGGAGCTGCGGATGGAACGCGCGCCTATCCACGAGTTTGCGCGCCATCGCGCGCGTCTGACGGCGGCACAGGATATGCGGCGTGCGCATCGCCTGCGCGATGGCGTGACCCGCGCTGTAGAACAACTCGACGTTCTGCGGGCGGCCTACGCCGCGCCGCGTGCCACACCGGCTCGCCTGGTACATGGCGATCCGAAAATTTCGAATGTGCTGTTTGATCAATCCGGTACACATGCCGTGTGCCTGGTCGATCTCGATACCCTGGCACGTATGGCGCTGCCCTTGGAATTGGGTGACGCGCTGCGTTCCTGGTGTAATCCGCGTCGCGAAGACGACCCGCAAGCACGGTTCGAAATGGATCTGTTCGCCGCCGCTGTGGGCGGTTATGGCGCCGCTGCGCGCGACTTTATAAGTGCCGACGAAACAGCCGCCATTGTGCCTGCTACGCTTGAGATCCACCTGGAGCTGGCGGCCCGCTTTTTAGTTGATGCGCTGGAAGAAAATTATTTCGGCTGGGATACGGCGCGTTACGCTAGTCGCGGTGCGCACAACTTGGCCCGCGCCCGCGGCCAACTCGCTGCGGCCGTGAGCCTGTTGCGCCAAGTTGCCGCCGCCGAAGATGCTGTTGCAAAAGCGTTTGCCTGACTTACCGCGCCGCTATACTCATACGTATAAACGAGCAATAAGGGCCATGGGCTTAAGGAGCCAACCAAATCGCGTGCCGTGGGTCGTGATCCTGGCCCTGCTCGGCGGCTGCGCGAGCGTCGAGGTGCAGTATCCCGATGGTCATCGTACACGCATGAGCAAGGCGCAATTCAAGGCCTATGCCGAGCGTGTATTCCGCTATCAGAACCGCACCGTGGACCGTTTGATCAGTATCAACGAACGCGGTGAACCCGACGCGCGCTTATTAAGCGCCGAAGGGGTGATGGAAGACGCCTGCCGACCATTGATAACGCTGGTCAGTGCCAAGGCTGAACACCGCGCCCTGGCGCTGTCCGATAAACTCGAAATGCCGCATGCAGCGCCAGAGTGCGAGCGAGCTGTGGGGGCGGTTGATGCGCTGCTGCAGTTGACCCCTGCCAAGTGATAATGCGCCCCGCCCGTCGAAGTGGCAGTTATACTCGTTCTTTAGTTCGTTTATGCCGAGGGAGTCATGAGCAATACCGCCCTGCCCGC
>JAYUQF010000172.1:0-4736 GCA_043756885.1 Pseudomonadota bacterium | reverse complement strand
CGCCGATCATGACGCGTGCGCGCGGGTATTCGCGTCGCACTGCCGCGGTGATCCAGCGCGAATATTCCGCCTGTGGTGTCATCACCGATTGCGCAATCAAATCGAAGCCGGCAAATACACTGTTGTCGAAGGCCTCGTCCACCACCAGTTCGCCATCCTCTATCAACAGCATATGGCAATCGCTCAAGCGCTGCGGTGCAGGCCGACTGCCATCGGCCCGTGGCCGAATATAGAGCACCAGCAATGCCGAGGGATACTCGTGTGTATCGAGCCAGGCTTGCAGATAGTGGGGCGCTAACTGTTGATAAACAAATTCGTCCTGCAGAAACGGATCCGGTGGTTTCACAAACAGGGTCCGCGGTTTCATCGCTTGGGATCCAGGGTGCGGGCGCGTTCGACATCCTCCAACGCGCGCTTGAAGAAGGTGGTGAAAGCCGGCAGCACGCTATCGTCAAGTGTCAGCAGTCGATGTTTACGTACCGCCAGCTTGGCGATGAGTTTTGCACGCACTTGACTATCACCGGCCAGGGCCAGCGCGCGCGACGCGTAGTCGCTAATGCCCTGCGCCACACATTCATCAAGCCCGAGCAGACCGCACAAGCCGGCGGTGACACGGCCGCGCATATACAGCCCGCGTTGGGTAACAAAAGGTGTTTGCGCCCAGATTGTCTCGAAGCTGGTGTAACCACCACTGAAATGCAGGGTGTCGAGCACCACATCGGCCGCTGCCAGCAGTGCACCGAAGTGCTGCGCGCTGACGCCGGGAATAAAACGAATTCGTGAGGCGACGTCGGGCATGGTCAGTGCGAAACGCGCTTCAAGACGCGCGCGCCAGGCGGCGCGATTGTCGAGCAGTACCACTACGCCCTGCGGGTCGCCGCGCAGAATGGCTGCCAGATAAGCATCAAACTCGGGATGCAACTTGAACAGGCTCTGAGGACACAGATAAATGTGCTCATGCAAACCGAAGCCAAACGCCGGCCGGGTTGGCGGTTCGCGCACCGGTGTCGGCTCTTCGTACAACACCGGCCAGCTCGGAAGTTCAATCAACTGCTCGCGATAGTGCTGTTGTGCGCCCGGTGGTTCGAGCAGGCGAGAGGAGATGAAATAGTCGATGCTCGGCAAGCCGCTGGTCACGGGATGGCCCCAGGTTGCGCATTGCACGGGCGCAAGACGTTCCGCCGCGAGGTAATAACTCCAGGGATCCATGCCGATGTCGCAATACACCACCACGTCGGCGGCCAAGGCACTCAAACCACGCCGTGCGGCATCGAGATCCTCGGGCACCGCCAAGGCGTGATCAGCAGCAGCCAGGGCGCGGGTTGCGAGTGGGCCATCGTGCTGGCCGATGCTAAGTAGCGCCACATCAAAGTCGGCGCGTGGTAGACGCTCAAACAGGGGCAGATAGAGCCGCGCAATGGTGTGCTGCTTAAAGTGCGCAGAAACAAACGCGATGCGCGGACGGCGCGGGCGGGCCACGGGCAACAGCGGCCTTGGGCGCCAGGCCTTGCTCACCACATCACCCAGGTTGTCCATCAGCGCACGATCGTTGTGGCCGTGATACGCGAAATAAAACGCCGGTGTAACCACCGTGCGAGACGGCTCGACGAGATGCATGAGGCGTTCCTGCAGAGCTACAAGGTTAGCTTCGATCCGCGTGCGATGGGTGGTGATCTCGTCAGCGTCGGCGCAGAAGATCGGCATCAGCAAGGCCGAACGCAGTAGCGTGGCATCGTCAACCTGAGTCGCCAATGCGGCGCGATAGTGGGCCAGGGCGGCGGGATAGTCGTCGGCTTCCTGGCGCAGACGCGCAAGATTGACCAGGCTGTCGGCATCATCGGGCTGGCATTGCAGGGCGGCGCGGAAAGCCGTTTCGGCAGCTTCGATATCACCATGGGCAAAACAGGCTTCGCCTAGATTTTTGTAGGCATCGGCCCAACGGGGACGCAGTTGTGCTGCGCGCAACAGCAAGTCCATAGCTTCACGGTGATGGCCGCGCGACAGGGCAAGACGTCCGAGGTTGTACCAGGCGTCGGCATGCTCAGGCGAGTGCGCGAGCAATGCACGCCATGCTTGGGCGGCGCCGTTGGTATCGCCGCTGCGCTCTGTGAGCAAGGCCTCGGTATTGGCGTAATCAGCATCCGCCGGGCTCAGGCGTCGCGCGCGCGCGATGGCATCGTGGGCATCATCGAGCCGATTGGTAGCGAGCAGGATGGCAGCCAGCATGTGCCACAGATCACCATCAACCGTGCCACGCGCCAAAGCGCGCCGGCAAGATCGTTCCGCTTGAGCGAGGTCGCCTGCGGCAAAATTTTCCGCCGCCCGCTCGGCGTGTTTGCCAGCACCGCTGGAATTAGCACTATAAAGGCGGCTGGACCGCGACATTCCCGTTCTCCCACTGTAGTCACGGTGAGAGAGCAAGGAGCGTTCCAGTTTTTCTCCAGGGCAAAAATGCTGCGTCTTTCGCGGCTACACTGTCGCCGCCCTTCATGCCGAGGACCACAAGCTGATGAGCAGCCATAACCAGATCTTTGCGTTCGATATCGAAGATGCCTTAGCCCACCTCGCGGCCAGCAGCGCACGCATGCAACGCCTGATCGAACGCATCGGACCATTCCGCATGGAAGTGCGGCCAACACCCAATGTTTTTGCCGCGCTGGCCCAAGCGGTGGTCTATCAACAATTACACGGCAAAGCAGCTGCCACCATTTTCGACCGTTTGTGCCAGTTGTTTCCGCGACCCGCAGGCGGGCCTACTGCGCGCGGGCTGCTGGCGCTCGATGATGCCGCGCTGCGCGGCGCCGGCCTGTCGAATAACAAAATGCTGGCCCTGCGCGATCTGGCGCAAAAGAGTCAGGCCAAACAGATCCCAACCATCAGCCAAGCCGCCAAGCTCGATAACGACACCCTCATCGAGCAGCTCAGCGCTGTGCGCGGTATTGGCCGCTGGACAGTTGAAATGTTTCTCATGTTTCGGCTCGGCCGCCCCGACGTGTTACCGGTGGGCGACTTTGGTGTGCGTAAGGGTTATGCGCTCAGTTTTGGCAAAAAGGAAATGCCGACGCCGCTCGAACTGGCCCGCTATGGCGAACGTTGGGCACCTTATCGCACGGTGGCAAGCTGGTATCTGTGGCGCGCGGCCGATATTGGCTGAGCTGTGCTTAAGTTCCTGCGCAGGTCTTGATTAACGCCTTGTTTCGCGACATACCGCATAGTTTGTGCACGTGTCCGCCTGGGCGAGTCGATGGAGAGCTAAGCTGCTGTACATACATTTCCCGCAACAAGGATTTCGCCATGACCAACATGCAAAAACTTTTGCGCTTCGGCGCCTGCAGTGTCTTGCTCTGCGCCCAAGGCGTGTGGGCTCAAGACAGCGGCATGCAACGCGCCGCCAAGGGCACGGTGCAAGCGGTGACGGCGCCGGTCAAAATTGTCGAGGGCGTGAACGACGAAGCCAGTCGTAATGGCCCGGTCGCGGGCGCCGTGGTTGGCACAACACGCGGTGCGGTCAACGCCGCCGGTGCGGTGATCGAAGGCGGCGCGGACGTGGGTATCGGTGTGGTGGAGACCGGTGTGGATGTGGTGAAAGGCGTGCTGCGGCCGGTGCTGGGGAAGTGAGCCCATCACTTAAATAAACCCAGCGCTGCTGAGCGCCGTCCCCGGCCACGCGCCGCGACCGCAGCTCGACGCGGTTAATTCCCCATCAGGGCGTCAAGCTCTGCGTCCGACGGAAATCGCCCGCTGGTTTTTTTGGAGTAGACCAAGCGACCGTCACAGGTGATCTCAAACACACCACCGCGTCCTTCTTTCAGCAAAACCTCGTGTTTCCCTTCACCCAACAAGCGGCCCATCGCACGGATGGCCTTGGATTCATAACTTCACTGCACGCAGTATTCGATTTCGAATTTCATGGTGTGATGTTTCCTCGGGTAAACATGGCGCGGCAGGCTACTTCCAGCGCGCTAAAAATCCCGTTGCGGCGCCCAGCTTTCCAATTCCAAGCGCAGCCGCAGGGCATTCAATAAGCTTATGACGCTGAATTGCCGTACACGTTCGCGATCTCCCGGCAGACGTACTTCTTCGACACGCACCTCGTCGCCGATGGCGATGCCAAGATAGGTGGTGCCGGCGTTGCTGCCTTCTATCTTGCCCAGATCATGTTCACCGGTCGTAGCCAGGCCAATGTCTGTGCCTAGATGGTTTCGCACTGCACTGGCCAGTGCTGCAGCAGCGGCGCGCGTGCCGACATTCGCGGCGGGCACACCGAGCAATTTCTCACGCACCGCACCGGCGCTGGTCACCACCCCACCACGAAAAACCGTACCGTCACCATCCAGCGCCGACAGACGCGTGCTGGCGATGCCACCACTGGTCACTTCCGCGATAGCCAGGGTGAGTCCGCGTTTGCGTAACAAATCCAGTACTACCGATTCCATGGTCTGCGCGTCGATACCAAACACATAGTGCCCGAGCACGTCACGCACGCGGGTTTCTTCTTCGGCCAACAGCGTTGCCACGCCGGCCTCATCGACAGCTTTGGCGGTGATACGAACTTTGATTCCTTCGATGCCACTGGCGAGGAACGCCAAGGTCGGATTGCCGACGGCTTCGAGGGCGTCGATACGCGGCGCCAGCAATTCGGCCAGACGCGATTCGCTGTGGCCCCAGGTGCGCAACGTGCGGCTGGCGATCACCGACGACAAACCGGCGCGCCGTTTGAGATCCGGCAGGATGGT
>JAYUQF010000171.1:0-1869 GCA_043756885.1 Pseudomonadota bacterium | reverse complement strand
ATCAACGCGGCATGCTGGTGGCAAAATCACCGCCAAGCGTGGCGCAGCGCGCCTTGCTGGTGGATGACAACTCTCACAACACTCGTCTGCTGGCCGATTTTCTCGCGCAGTTTGGTATCGAGATACGCAGCGCCGTGGACGGCTTCTCGGCAGGTTTTCTGCTCGCCACGCTGCGACCGGATCTGGTTTTCCTCAATGACTCGATGCCTGGCATACATAGCCTGCAGGTGTGCCGTCAGATCAAAGCTTGCGCCACTATGGGCGCGGTGAGGGTAGTGATGATCGGCGATGTGCCGGGCGCTACCCATCGCGCCGCACTCCAGGCAGCCGGCGCCCATAACTTCATCGCTCTACCTTTGGACCTGACCCTGCTCGCAACGCAGTTGACGCTCGTAGCGGTGCAAAGCACGCTGTGCGACGGCCGCTGAGCAACGTGTCGCCGCAGTACTTGTGCATGGTGCGGTAACTGCGTGAGGACCGTGCCGCAATATTCGTTATTCCCCCTCCTATAACGGTGCCGCGTAGAATGAGATACGTGCGGCCGTCTGGCTATACGTAGTGTCATCCCACAAGGGCCTACCCGTGAGCAGTGAACAGACCAACGATTATTCGCATTTCGCCGTCGGTGATCGGCTACCAGCGTGGCAAGTGGTCGCGTTTAACGATGCCGTCGACAGCGGCAATCCCATTCACGAAGACAGCGTTGCCCAGCGCTACGGTTTTGGCGGCGGCCTGGTGCCCGGTGTCACCACCTATGGCTACCTGCTGCACCCGGTGGTTGCAGCCTTCGGACTCGAATTCCTGCGTGGTGGCAGCAGCAGTGTGCGCCTGCGACGCCCGATCTACGCGGGGGAGACTCTGCAAGTCGTTGCGCGGGTCAGTGCCGTGGCGCGCGATGCCATTGCTTTTGAGCTCGAAGTTATCAATCAAGCAGAAGAAGTCTGCGCGCTGGGTAACGCGCGCCTGCCAGCGGTACCATCAGCCGCACGCCCTTTGCCTGCGCGCGCACACTTGCCGTCACCACGACGACCGGCAACACCTGAAGCGCTAACCGCCGATCCGTTGCTGGGCACGCTCGAATTAACGCAAACCGTGGCCGAAGTAACGGCTTTTCTCGCCGCCGCTGGTGAAGATCTGAGCTGCTACCGCGACATCGTTCATCCCGCCTGGTTGCTGCGCCAGGCGAATATCCTGGTTGACCGCAGTGTGGCGGTAGGTGCCTGGGTACACACCGCCAGTGAGGTGCGGCATCTTGGCGTAGCCCAGCCCGGCGATCGCATTGTGGTCCGTGGTGAGGTCGTGGCATTGTCGCAGCGTAAGGGCCATGACTATGCCGACATTGACGTTTATATCGAGGGTGCTGGTCCCTTGATGCGGGTGCTGCACACCGCCATTTATCGCCTGGGTGGCGGCTGACGCAACACCGCTGATTTGATCGATTTTGTCTGTACGCATGCAGGCTTGACCTGCGCGGCGAATAGCCGCCGAATAGGCCACCTTCAAACCTTCAGGAAATCTCCGTGCCCGCTGGCAGTCTGTTAGCTTTGCTCGACGACATCACGACCGTGCTCGACGATGTCACTGTCATGACCCAGATGGCGGCCAAAAAGGCTGCCGGTGTATTGGGTGATGATCTCGCCTTGAATGCGCAACAGGTGGCAGGCATAGCCGCGGCGCGCGAACTGCCCGTGGTCTGGGCGGTGGCCAAAGGCTCGATGCGCAACAAAGTTATCCTGGTGCCGGCGGCGCTGGCTATCAGTGCATTTGCGCCGTGGGCAGTGATACCGCTGTTGATGATCGGCGGTGCTTATCTTTGTTACGAAGGTTTTGAAAAGCTGGCCCACCGCTTCCTGCATAGCGCCAGCGAAG
>JAYUQF010000170.1:0-1869 GCA_043756885.1 Pseudomonadota bacterium | reverse complement strand
GGCTATTGAGCAGCACTACCGCCTGCTGGGTGATGAAGTACGCGTCGCGGTGCGCTCTTCGGCGACCGCAGAAGATCTGCCGGACGCGTCTTTCGCTGGGCAACACGACACTTATCTCGATGTCAAAACCCTCGATGGCATCGTTGATGCGGTCAAACGCTGCTGGGCCTCGTTGTGGACTGCACGCGCCACGTCGTATCGCAATACCCAACACATCGAGCATCTTGAGGTCGGTGTGGCAGTTGTCATTCAGCAGATGGTTGATGCCGAAGTCGCCGGAGTTCTATTCACCGCCAACCCTATCACCACTGCCACTGACGAAGCACTGATTGACGCGAGCTGGGGCCTGGGCGAAGCCATCGTCGCGGCGCTGGTCACCCCGGATTCTTACACCGTCAAGCTGCCGACCTTACGCGTCAAACACAAAACGCTGGGCGCCAAAGCGCGCAAGATTGTGCGCAATCCGCACACCGGTATCGGTACGGTTGAAATGGATGTTGCGCTGGAGCAGCGATCACGTTTTTGTCTTAGTGATGGTCAAGCGGTGGCAGTGGCGGCGCTCGGTCGCCGTGTCATGGAATTTTATGGTGGCTTTCCGCAGGACCTCGAGTTCGCGATCGCCGATGGCCGCATTCATCTGCTGCAGTCGCGCCCAATCACCGGTGTTGAATTCACCTGGGACGAAGATCTTGACTACTGGCACGTACTGCCAGAAGACGAGGACGTGCTTTTGAGCCGCAGTATGTCGGATGAAGTGTGGCACGGCGCCATCACACCGCTGTTTTACACCACCCGTGGCCGCATGCTGCACGAAGCCCATGCCGCCACCCACAAAATGTGGGGACTCGAATCGCAGAATTATCGTTACTACAAAGCTTGGAAAGCGGGCGCCTTCTACAACACCAAGGTCGAGATCGCCGACGTCACGCATATGTGCCCGGCGCCGATGCGGCACATGGTGCTGCAGCACATTGCGCCGTCCGACAGGCAGGCAGTACTCAACGCGCCCTTCAGTTATCTGAGCTTGGCACGGCGCATCTACCGCAACGGCAAATTGTTCCCGCGTTACGGCATGTACGGCTGGATCAAAATGCTCAAGCACTATGTCTACGAGCGTATTGACGAAGCGCGCGGTCTGAACGATGAGGCGTTGCGCAAGCTCTCCGACGCCGAACTGGTGCACTACACCGTTGATCGGGTTGGCTTCGAGCATCAGTACATCATCGATGTCTGGAACGGGTTCTTCTTCAACATGCGCCTGATGATGTTGACGCTCGCGTTTATGGTGCAGAAGTGGTACGACGGCGACAACGACATGGCCGGTACCGACCTCATCACCGGCACCGAGCGGCGCAGCGCGACGGTTATTGAAAACAGCGCGCTGTGGCAGCTCTCAAAGCTGATCCGCGGCTCGCAGGTGCTGCGGAAAGATTTTGACGAAAACGCCGGGGCTGCGTTCCTGGCCGCGTTTGAAAAACACGATGAAGGTCGCGCGTGGCTGCAGAAGTATCACGCCTTCCTTGCCAAGAGCGGCCACCGTGGCCACGCCGACCGCGACTTCTACTTCAAACGTCGCATCGAAGACGCAGCGCTCGACTATCGCGCCTTTCAGTCTTTTCTCACCGTCGATGAAGCACACGACCCTGAACACCTTGAAGCCCAGGGCAATCGACGTCGTGAAGCAGCCTATGCAGATGTCTTGCAAAATATTCGCGGTAAATCCTTCGGCTTTTTCAAAGCCCAGGCATTCAAACACGTTTATAACTATGTGCAGACCATGCTGTGGTTGCGCGACGATCATCGTGACTACGTTGATATCGCAACGTTCACCTACAAACGCTGTTTTCTGGAAATTAATCGACGCCTGAT
>JAYUQF010000169.1:0-4752 GCA_043756885.1 Pseudomonadota bacterium | reverse complement strand
GCGCGCAGACCGGCGTGGTGGCGCCGCTGCTCGGCATCATCGGCGGTGTGCAGGCCATGGAGACGCTGAAGCTCTTGATGGGTATCGGCCAGGACCTCAGCGGGCGGCTGCTACTGCTCGATGCCCTGGCGATGGAATGGCACAGCATGCGGTTCCGGCGCGACCCTGGTTGCCCGGTCTGCGCGCCGCTGGTGGCAGCTCACACAGCGCAAGCTGCGTCCGCCGTCGTTTAAGTTCAAAAACCGGTGAGTTGCGCTTGGCGACCGACTTCAGGACGCGCTGGCGAACTCCGGGGTGACCGCCAGCTCCCGCTCACATACTGAGCGCAAAGCCGCATTAAGGACGTCGTCGGCGAAACAGCGACACTGCCCGCAGCAACTGGAAACGCCCAGTTCTCTGACCAGGCAATCAACACTGCGGGCGCCGGCGCGCACGGCCTGTTCGATGTCGCGTTCGGTGATGTTGTTGCAGATGCAGACGTACATGGCGGTTGGCCCTGGGTCGTTGTTGGCTTGTTGGAGATGAAATCTAGTACGAATGAGAAACATTAGCAATAAACTGGGTCACAAGCTTGAGTCAGCCGTTCAGACCGACTCGGCCTGCTCAAAAGGATGAGCAAGTGAAGTAAATGGCGGCGAAGCCGCAGGCCACGGTAGCGGCCTGGCGGCGGTTTCAGGGGCGGACCTGCGGTCAGCTAGAGCTGGGATTGTTGATAGTTTTCCAGGCCGATACGGTCGATGAGGGCGAGCTGGGTTTCCAGCCAGTCGACGTGTTCCTCTTCTGCCTCCAGGATTTCCACGAACAGTTCGCGTGAAACGAAGTCCGCGCACGCTTCGCACACTTGCACCGCGGCTCGTAATTCAGGAATGGCGTCGTTCTCCAGCGCCAGATCGGCCTTCAGTACTTCCGTGGTGTTCTCGCCGATGCGCAGTCGCCCCAGGTCTTGCAGGTTGGGCAAGCCGTCCAGAAACAAGATGCGCGAGAGGAGCCGGTCGGCATGTTTCATCTCTTCGATAGACTCGTGGTACTCGTGTTCGTCGAGCTTGTTCAAACCCCAGTTTTTAAACATGCGTGCATGCAGGAAATACTGGTTAATAGCGGTGAGCTCGAACTTGAGCACACGGTTGAGATATTCAATGACTTTTGCGTCGCCACGCATGCTTCGTTCTCCTGCCGAGAGGGCGGGTTTGCCGCCCGATAATCAAGACCGGCACGCTGGTTGCCGATGACATCACCCATAATAGCCTCACATCGACCGTTGTACGGAGCCCTATCGCCATGAACATCGGCACAATCGCCCTGCTTATCACCGTGGTGACGCTGCTTGGTTATTGTGTGCTGCTCTACAACGGTCTGGTGACACTTAAACACAACGTACGTCGGGCGTGGGCAAATATCGACGTGTTACTCAAGCAACGGCACGACGAACTGCCCAAACTGGTGGAGATCTGCCGCCAGTACATGCAACACGAACACAACACCCTGGTGCAGGTCAGCAACGCCCGTGCGGCGGTGTTCGGTGCTAATCAACGCCACGATGTGGCGGCGGTCGGCGCGGGTGAAGGGAATTTGCGGCGCAGCTTAGGCCAGCTGTATGCCGTTGCCGAAGGCTATCCGGAGCTCAAGGCCGATCAGCAGTTCAAACATCTGCGCGACCGCATTACAACCCTCGAAAACACCATCGCCGACCGCCGCGAGTTCTACAACGAGTCGGTGACAGTGAACAATATTCGCATTGAAACCTTCCCCGATCTCGTGCTGGCGCGCTGGTTCGGCTTTCGCAGCCAAGCGCCATTGGAATTTACTGCGGCTGAAACCAAGGATGTTGATCTGCGAGCCTTGTTTAATTGAGCGCGACCTTGTTCGCTTATGTCTTCCGTCGCTGATCTGGTCGCCCTCGTCCACGCCACCGAAGCCCGTCCGTTCTGGCTCATTTCCAGCCTGTTGGGGTTGACCGCCGCCGGTCTGCTCTATGGCGCACTGCGCTGCCTCGGACACAAGCGCGTGCTCGAAAACACACCGACCGCGCTCGTACGCTCGGCGGCGCAGGGTTATACCGAGCTGCGTGGCATGGCCGAATTAATGGCGGGCGAACCGATCCGTGCGCCGGCCTCGCTGCGTGTGTGCGTGTGGTTCAAGTACAAAATCGAACACTTGCGGGAATCAGGGCGAGGTCAGGACCGGCGCAAAACCTGGGTGGTGATAGAACAAGGCACCAGCGACAATTTGTTTCACCTGACCGATACCAGTGGCAGTTGCGCGGTCGACCCTGACGGCGCCGATGTCCACACCAACCAGCGCGATGTGTGGTTTGGGCAAGCCCCCAGGCCCGCCGGCTTTTCTCCACCCGCCAGCAACCGGCTGTCGCGCTGGTTCGAAAGTGCGGGCCGGTCTTATCGTTATACGGAACATCTCATACGGCCGGGTGATGCGCTTTATGTGATCGGCCAGTTCATGACCCATGGTGGCAGTGCCACAGCGCCCATCGCGGCCGACAATAGCGTGACCGAGCGGCTGCTGGCGTGGAAACGTGATCAGGCGGCGCTGCTGCGCGAATTCGACGCCAATCGAGATGGTCAAATCGACGCGCAGGAATGGGCAGCGGTGCGCGCCCGCGCCGAGCGCGAAGCCCAGGCGGAGCGCGGTGGCACGGGCGACCCACCACCGGTCGATGTCATCGGCCAAACTCGTGACCGACGCCGGCCGTTTGTCATTTCCGTAGGTGGCGAAGAGCGCGTGCTAACCAACCATACCTACGCGGCGCAGGCCTTGATGACGCTCGGCGCGCCGCTCGCTGTCGCCGTAGTGTGGGCCTGGGTGATACGCCTGGGCTAAGGACCCAGGTGTCACGGCGGTTTCGCCACGCGCCGAGTTCTGCATAATGCGCGGCATGAATGCCAATGCCCGCTACACACTCACCCGACTGCCGCATTTCGCGGGCATCGAAGTATCAACCCTAGTCGCACGTCTCGACACTCTGCTCACGCAGCAACGGGCACGTATCACCACATTAACCGCCGCCGAATCCGACGCCTGGGAAGCCATCGTGTCGCCGATGGAACAAATGGCCGAAGAACTCCATCGCCTGTTCGGGCCGCTCTCACATCTGCATAACGTTGCCGACAACGAAGCACTGCGGGCGGTATATGGCGAATGTCTCAGCCGGGTGTCGGGCTTTGGCGCCGAACTTGAGCAAAACGCCGGCCTGTGCGCGGCTTACCAACGACTTCGCCTGCAGCACAGCTTCGCGAGTTTAGATAACGCGCGACGCAAACTGATCGACAACGCGCTGCGCGATTTCCGCCTGGGTGGGGTCGACTTACCCGCTTCGACTAAAGCCCGCGTCACCACCTTACGTGTGGAGTTGGCCCAGCTGGCGGCGCGTTTCGAAGAAAACGTGCTGGATGCAACCCAAGGCTATCAACTCGATGTTAACGACGAGAGCCGACTTGCTGGCCTGCCGCCGTCCACTTTGGCCATGACTCGTCAACGGGCCGCCGAGCAGGGTAAAAACGCGTGGACGCTGACACTCGACTTGCCCTGTTATGTCCCGGCTATGAGCAACCTCGCCGATCGTGAGCTGCGCCGCCAGCTGTACGAGGCTTACACCACCCGCGCCTCGGAGTGTGGTCCTGCTGGGGGCAGCCACGACAATACCGAGGTTATGCACCAACTTTTGGCTCATCGTCAGGAATTGGCGCGTCTACTTGGTTTTCAGAATTTTGCCGAGCTTTCGCTCGCGACCAAGATGGCGCCCTCACCCGCTGCGGTGGTGGCCTTTCTCGAGGACTTGGGCAAACAGGCGCGACCGGCAGCACAGAGGGAATTTGATGAACTGGCCGCATTCGCCCAGGCCGAGTTGGGACTGGACGCACTGCAAGCCTGGGATGTTGGTTATTGCGCCGAACAGTTACGCCGTCAACGTTATCAGCTCAACCAGGAAGAGCTGCGTCCCTACTTCCCGCTGCCGCGGGTACGGGCAGGTCTGTTTGACATCACCGCACGGCTGTTCAACTTGCGCTTTGAGGTGATGTCGGACATCGAGACCTGGCATAAGGACGTCGAGTTTCATGCGGTGTGCGATGCGGCGGGCGAGGTGCGCGGCTATTTTTATCTCGACCTCTATGCCCGTGCCGGTAAACGTTCGGGTGCGTGGATGGACGACTGCCTGACACGCTGGCAGCACGGACCTGATACCCAACTACCGGTCGCTTATCTGAACTGCAATTTCACGCCGCCGCAAGGTGACACACCGAGTCTGTTAACCCATGACGAGGTAACCACCTTATTCCATGAATTTGGCCATGGCCTGCACCATCTGTTGACCACTGTCGATCGCCCCGCAGTCGCAGGCATCAATGGCGTGCCGTGGGATGCGGTCGAGCTGCCCAGTCAGTTCCTTGAAAACTGGTGCTGGGAACGCGCAGCGCTCGATTTAGTGTCAGGGCATGTCGAAACAGGCGAAACACTGCCGCCACTACTCTTTCAACGATTGACAGCCACGCGCCATTTCCAGGCCGCGATGCACATGGTGCGGCAACTCGAATTCGCTTTGTTCGATTTCCGCTTGCACCGCGATTACAGCGCTGGCTGCGACATTCAAGCCCTGCTCGATGGGGTGCGGGCTCAAGTTGCAGTTGTCAGACCACCCCAGTGGAATCGCTTCCAACACAGTTTTTCGCATATCTTCGCTGGTGGTTACGCGGCGGGTTACTACAGCTATAAATGGGCCGAAGTGCTATCAGCAGATGC
>JAYUQF010000168.1:0-4759 GCA_043756885.1 Pseudomonadota bacterium | reverse complement strand
CGCGGGTGCGCGCCTGCAATACGTCACCCGACCACCCCAGTACCACGCACAACTCACCGTTGGCCAAATCGTTCAAATACTGCGACGAGTGAAAATATTTGATGTGGGGACGCACCAGCATCAGTGCGCCCTCGGCACGGCTCAGATCAGGCTCGGTCTGGCTGTCTGTGGGCAGGCCCAGATAGCGCAGCATGATGGGCACCACCTCGCTGGGGGTGTCAATCATGGCCACGCCGCAATCCCTAAAACGCGCGACAATTTCTGGCTTAAGCACCATGTCCCAACTGTCGATGGGCGCATCGTTCATGCGTTCCTTGATCTTGGCGACGTTATAGCCAATACCGGTAGTGCCCCACAGGTAGGGCAGTACATGCCGGTTTTCAGCGTCGTAACTGCTGAGGATTTTCATGATCGCAGGGTCGAGATTTCTGTAGTTCGGCAGTTTGTTTTTGTCCAGGGTACGAAAGATACCGGCCTTGATCTGGCGCGCGACAAAATTGGCCGAGGGCACCACCACGTCGTAGCCGGTATTGCCGGCCAGCAGCTTTGCTTCCAATACCTCGTTGCTGTCGAAGAGGTCGTAACGCACTTTGATGCCGGTTTCTTTTTCGAAATTTGCAATCGTGTCGGTGCCGATGTAGTCCGCCCAGTTGTAGACGTTGAGTATGGGCTCCTCGGTGGGCGCCGATGCTGTGGCGGTCGGGTCCGCCGCTACCGCGTTAGGCGGGGTTGCGGCACCGGCGGTTGAATTGTCCTCGCCACCACCACAGGCGACGAGTAATACGCCGAGAGCCAAAACGACCAGGGCGCGCAAGCGTAACAATGGCATCGGCCAGTCCTTCCGGCGGGTGGCGAGGTATTGCTCACGCATGCGTGTGCGCGGCGGCGAAGGTGAGATTGAGGCACAGGCAGGCGCGTGCGATCAGTTCATCAATTTCTACGCGGCTCATGACCAGGGCGGGCGCGATGATCATCGTATCGCCTACGGCGCGCATGATGAGCCCATTGTCAAAACAGAAGTCGCGGCACAGGGTGCCAACTTCACCGATCGGCGTGAAACGGGTGCGGGTGGTTTTGTCGCGCACCAGTTCCAGTGCGGCAATAAAGCCCACGCCGCGCACTTCGCCCACCAACGGGTGCTCAGCAAGCTCGCGCAGGCGTGCCTGCAGGTAGGGGCCGGTATCTTCGCGCACCCGTTCAATAATATTTTCGTCGCGCAGGATGCGGACATTGCGCTCGGCAACCGCGCAGCAGGTTGCATGGCCGGAGTAGGTGTAACCATGATTGAATTCACCACCCTGGTCGATCAAGACCTGTGCCACGGCATCGGACACCATCACACCGCCAATGGGCAGATAACCCGACGACAGACCTTTGGCAATCACCATCAGATCGGGGGCGTAGCCAAAGTGCTCACAACCAAACCATTGGCCCAAACGACCGAAGCCACAAATCACTTCGTCGCTGACGAGCAAGATGCCGTACTTACGACAGATTCGTTCAATCTCGGGCCAGTAACTGGCGGGCGGCACAATTACACCACCGGCGCCCTGGATGGGCTCGCCGATGAAGGCCGCGACCTTGTGTGGGCCAATGGCGAGGATGCGTTCTTCCAGCCGTTGTGCTGCCAACAAACCAAACGCTTCGAGGTCGCTGGAATCGCCCTGTTCAAACCAATAAGGAGGTTCGATGTGTTCGATGCCAGGGATAGGCAAGTCACCTTGGGCATGCATATACCGCATGCCGCTGAGGCTGGCAGCAGCTACGGTGCTGCCGTGGTAAGCCAGCCAGCGACTGATAATGACTTTGCGTTGCGGCTGGCCCTTGACCTGCCAGTAATAACGCACCAGGCGCACGATGGTATCGTTGGCCTCAGAGCCCGAGTTGGTGAAAAACACATGATTCAAATGTGCAGGCGTGACCTCCGCCAGTAAGGCCGCGAGCGCCAGAGTCGGTGGGGTGGTGGTCTTAAAAAAGCTGTTATAAAACGGTAGCTCAAGCATCTGCGCGCTCGCCGCATCCACCAGTTCGCGACGGCCATAACCAAGGTTCACACACCACAGTCCTGCCATGCCGTCGAGAATGCGTTGACCCTCGGAGTCCCACAGATAAACGCCCTGCGCGCGCGTAATAACGCGGGTGCCGTGTTTATGTAGTGCTTTGCTATCGGTGAAAGGATGCAGGTAGTGGCGGCGATCAATGTCCTGCCAAGCGCCGGTGTCGTGCAAATTTGCAAGCGTCTTCATGCCGGATGCGCAATCTCTAGCTGCGAGGCGTTATATGAGTGCCGCCTGTGGGCACGATGCGGCGCATCATTAACATGTTTTGTTAAAAGCGTCGAGCAGTGGTGCCACGCGTACTGACGAGCTGATTGATGGCAAATGGTAAGCGACGCGCGCGAGGCCAGCTAGCGACGACAATTGTGCGTGGCCATGAAGTTTGAACGAATCTGGCTCAAGCCGCAGCGAAGGCAGCGAATCCGCTGCTACAAAATAAAGTCCGTCGCGGAAAAGCTGATCAAGCCACTTAAGTCGATCTGGAAATCGGCACGCGCATCACCGTTAACATCCCCTTCGACGATAGTGTGGTCCAGCGCACTGCCCGGCTGGTTGAATAAAACAAAACGCAACTGCCCCGCGACTTGGCTGAAGGCTGCTTTACCGATGAAAGCGAAGGCGTTGTTGCCACCGCCGGTGATGGCATCAAGGGTCGAGAGGTCGATGTCATCAAGGCCGCGAGCGAAGTCTCGGATCAAATCCCGGCTCGCCGACCTTGTGCCGCTGTCGGTGAGGGTGTTGAAGTCGAAGATATCGCGCTGGGCGCCACCGATGAGTTGATCGCGACCAGCACCGCCGAGCAGTACATCGACGCCATTACCACCCTGCAGTTTATCGTTGCCGATGCCACCCAATAGCTTGTCATTGCCATCCAGGCCAGCCAGCGAATTGGCACCGCGATTACCGAGCAACACATTGCCTGCGCCATTGCCGGTGGCGTTCAGGCTGGCGGCTCCCAGCAGACTTGCGCTGACGGCGCCGTCGCCGAGCACGATACTTGCAGAACTGAGGATTTCGTTTTTGCCGGCCAAATCGAGTTTGACGTTAGCGAGCACGTTCACCGAACAATTGACCGCCTGACTTAAACCACCGCCGTGGAACTGCACCTGGTAGGCGCCCGCGGCAAGGTCGATGGCATAACCGCCGGCCGTGCCGGTGGTGTCGCTGTCCACCGTCACGCCGGCTTGCCGGGCCGAAACAATAATGCCGGCCCGTTGCTCGCCGATGTCATAAAAGTTATTGCCGTTGTTATCGGTGATAGCCACGCCGGTGATAAAAACATCGCTGCCCGAGCGCGCGAAGTTCTGTGTGGCGTCGACGGAGTTCAAGGGCGACGGGTGAGAAGAAAAAAGAAACAGACCCTGTTTGATGCCAATGCCGATTTCGCGAAAATCGTTGCTGAGAATATTCAAGCGATGGAGCGCGCTTCTAAACAATCCCTCGTGATTGGCGATGGTGAGGCTGGTCAGGTTGGCAGGTCCGGAGGTGCCATTGATGGCGATGTTTTCACCCAGCGTGCCACCGTTGGCGAAGGTATAACCGGCGTCCAGAATGCGGCTGGAAGGTGTGCCGTCGCCGATGCCCTGGTGCTCAAACCGATCGACGTTGAGCATGTGCTGGCTGTGGGCGCGGGCCGCATCCACCAGCAGATCATCGGCGGCCAATACCGCTTTGGGCGTGCCGTTCAAGGTGCCCGGCGGGAGGCTTCTATTGAGGTCGATGCCTAGGCGCTTGGCCTCGCTCAAGGGGTCTAACCGTGCGCGGTTGACCAATTCGAGCATGAGTTGTTCTTGTACAGAATGTTCGGCCATCGATATCACTTGCTCCGCGCGGTTGGGACCGCTTTGCTGACCCGGGCGAAGTCTAGACCAGGGGCCAACGCTGGCGGTTCAAACAATTGTCTCTTTGTGGGCGTGGCGCACAGATCGCGCTGCGCTCGCCATTGCCAGAACAACACCGCGCGCTGCATGCTGTTCCTCGGTGACAGGCGCTGGCGGCTTGCTCCGTTATGGCGGCAAGGGCTGGCGCGGGCTTGAAGGCAGCCGCATGGGGTGCGTGGTGGTGATGTCAACACGGTCATGGCCGAGCGGGTGCGAGGAGAACGTTATGAACGCTACTGTCTTGTTGGCGCTGCGAATGCTCGTGGTGCTGCTGTGCGTCGGCGGGCTGGGATTCAACACGGCCAGTCAGGCGGTGACGGTGCACACCTGGATTGATAGCGAGGGTGTGCGCCATTTTGCCGATGGCCCACCGGCGGACCAGGCGCCGTCGAGTGAGATCGTCATCAGCGATCGCGCGCCGGGCAATGCGCAAGGTGACGATTATTATTCCATCGACAAACAATGGCAGCGTTTACGTGCGCAGGGCGAGGCACGTGATGCATTGGCCGTGGAGCGCCAGCGCATCGACGAGGCCCAGCACGATTATTACGTGCCACCGCCGCTTGAACCACAACCGGCGCGTTCTAATTTTTATCCCAATTTTTACGGCTACCCGCTGCCTTACGGTACGCCCTACCTGAGCGATGAGCGCGGGCCGCCGTCGCCACGTAATGCCTTCGTCAATAAAGCGCCGCCGGTGTGGCCGCGCGATCGTTAAGGGGTGCTTAGGACCCAGGCGGAAATAATCTCGGCATTCGGCTGCCTCTGCGCGGCCGCTGCGGCGTTGCGTTTCTTGGCAAGGGCTGGGCCATTGACCGCGAA
>JAYUQF010000167.1:0-1877 GCA_043756885.1 Pseudomonadota bacterium | reverse complement strand
TTCAAAAGCATCGCGCAGTTCTTCAGCGGTGATGTCATAAGACAGATTGCCAACATAAATATCCATACTTTATCGCCTCATGGAGTATGCCGTTCAGGACTGTCATGCATCTCCTGCCAACGGCATGGGAGCAGGAGACGTTTTTGCACAGGGTCGAGATAACAATCACCGCTGTGGGATCGCGTAGTAGTGGCGTAACCATCGTGATCGCGCAGTACGTTCCCGCGCACGGCAACAGCAACACGGGCACCGGCGGGGGCGTTGTTAACCAGACAATTGGAGTGCGGTAGACGGTTCAAGGCTCAGGTAGCAGCGGCGCGATAGACGCTCTTCGTGGCTAGCTTAGTAAACGAACCGGTTAGTGGCGACGGGCCGCTTGCAGGGCATCCCACTGTCAGTCGTTCTGCGCAAGCGCTGGTGTTCAGTGCCAGTCCTTATGCACAGGTGTGCACTTATTGATGAATCATAGACGGGCAAAATCGAGTCAGCAATGAAAAATTGCGGGGGGTGACGCACCCTGACGGCGGTGAGAATGCGGCTCTGGGAGCCGCCACCGTCGATTGCGTCGATTGCGCCGGTTGGCAACTGGCCTTGGCTTAAATGCGGTCAGTGTCCTCGGGCTCGGCCACCACGCGATTTTCGATGAAGCCGAGCTTGGCGATCTCAATTTTCACGACATCGCCTGATTTGAGGAAGCGCTTGGGGTCGAAGCCGATGCCAACACCACTCGGGGTGCCGGTCAGGATCACATCGCCTACTTCCAGGGTGAAGGCCTGGGTCAGGGTTTCGATCTGCTCATAACAATCAAAGACGAGGTGGCTGGTATTGGAATTCTGGCGCAGTTCGCCATTGACCCAGGTTTTGAGATCCAAGCTATGGGGATCGCCCACTTCATCACGGGTGACGAGGTAGGGTCCAAACGGCGCGTGGGTATCGAAAGACTTGCCGAGGGTAAAGGTCTGGGCTCGCATCTGCCAGTCACGCACGCTGACGTCATTGCATACCACGAAGCCGGCGATGACTTCATGGGCGCGGGCACGGGGTACATGGCGACAACGTCGCCCGATCACAAAGCCAAGCTCGCCTTCATAGTCGAGCTTGTCCGATACTCGCGGCAGATGGATGGGTGCGTAGGGGCCGTGGGCAGCGGTCGACTGTTTGTTGAAGAACAGCGGAAACTTGGGTGTTTCTAGGCCGGTTTCTTCAATGTGGTCTTTATAGTTCAAACCGATTGCGAGGATCTTGGGTGGACGCAGTATCGGCGCGCACAGGCTGATATCGGCGAGCGCGTAGCGGGTGCCCGCGGCGGACGCTGCACGGGTCATGAGTTCGGCGCCGCCCTCAAGCAGGGAGATCATGTCACCCGGCAGACCGGCGGCAGTCAGATCGATTACGCGGTCGCCGTCAATGCGGCCGATGCGGGTGTGGCCCGCTTGGGTGAAGGTCGCGAGTTTCATGCTGTGCCCTCTAAGCTTGGTCAATGCAAATTCATGAATGCGTCTATCCACTTCTCCGTGGCGGGGGATGACGACGCTAGCCATTAGATCACGAATAACTGCCGGGCCGGCCATCTGTTCTGATTTTTGCGCTGATTCAAACTGTTTGACCTGACCACGAGAGCAAACTGAACACCATCGCCGACACCACTTTATTTGGCTCTCGTGCTGAGCGCCACGAGCCTCGGGTACAATCGAGCCGCAGGCCCCCCGCGTGAGCTGCGCAGTTTGTGATGGTCACCTAACGGAGCACAACGTTGCAATGAAAATCGCCTTCATGCCGGACACCCACTTCGGTGTCTACGATCAAACGACCCAGCCCAAGCCACACGAAGTCGCCGATGCCATGGACCATTGCATCGCCGAAGGTGTGCTGGCGGA
>JAYUQF010000166.1:0-4767 GCA_043756885.1 Pseudomonadota bacterium | reverse complement strand
GTTCCATGGCATCGCGCGCCTTGTCGAGCTGCTCAGCGCGGATGGCGAGCAGGGCATAAGCGAGCAAAGCGTCGCTGTCCTGACTGTGTTTGGCGACCAGTTTTTCCATGACAGCGAGCGAAGTCTGGCGATCGTCTTCGTGGCCGAGCAAGTTGGCGATCATGTGCAAGCGGTTGCCCGGTCTACCCGGGTCATGGGCGATCACATATTCCAGATGTTCAAGCGCGGCGTCGGCCTTGCCATGGCGGATATACATGGCTGCCAGGATCTGGCGCGCGTCCATGGCCTTAGGCTCGAGCTCGACCCAGGTGCGGGCTGCCACGAGGGCGGCCGCGTCGTCCCGTGCAAAAACCGCAATACGGGTTGCGCGCTCCGCCAGACCCGCATCGTGCAGGCTATGGGCAAGTTCTGCGTAGTTCTGCACAGCGACATCAAGATGACCACGTTGACCCGCGAACTCGGCCATCAGCAGGCGGTAGTAGGGGTCGTTTTCGTATTTGAACGGTGCGGCCGGTGGTTCAGGCGCAACAGTGACCGGGGCCGGGGTCGGCGCAGGGGCCGCTGGCTTGGCGACGGGCGGTGTGGTGCAGGCTGCAAGCAATAACAAACTCAGGCTTGCCATCAGGCGCACCCAGGAACAAAACAGTCGATTGACGATGGTGCGCAAGATTTTTATGCCGGGTGCCGCTCGTGTCGCGCGGGTACGCGTCCCAGGGGCCGTTAGTGGTTTCACAGGTGTTCTGATTAAACTATAACTCAGTTAGTGCACAAGCTTATTTTTGATAGGACCGAAGAGCATTCGTTCCCGCGCGGTGATGTTCCGAACTTACATCGGACACCCAGCGGGAATTTTGCCCGCCCTCGCCCATGACCCTGTTCATACTAGGACTCAGCCACAAGACCGCTCCGGTCGAGGTGCGCGAGAAGGTCGCTTTTGACCTCACCTCGTTGCCCTCGGCACTCGGGGCCCTGAATGCATGTCCAGGCATCACCGAATCGCTCATCCTGTCAACCTGCAACCGCACCGAGCTCTACTGCGACATCGACGCGCAGGGCTCCCAAGCACCGCTGACCTGGCTGACCCGTTACCTCAATATCGGCGCCAACGACATAACACCGCACCTTTATCACCTCGATAGCGAACAGGCTGTGCGTCATGCGCTGCGGGTCGCGGCTGGGCTCGATTCGCTGGTGGTGGGTGAGCCGCAGATCCTGGGGCAACTCAAAGATGCCTATCGCAGCGCGGTGGACGCCGGCACGGTCGGCAAGTTCCTCAACCGACTCATGCAGTTCTCGTTTTCGACGGCCAAGCTGATCCGCTCCGAGACCGAGATCGGCAATACGCCGGTGTCGGTCGCGTATGCGGCGGTCAAGCTGGCCCAGCAGATCCACGGTTCACTCGATCGCCGCGCGGCCCTGCTGATCGGCGCGGGCGATACCATCTCGCTGGTTGCAAACCACCTCGCCGGCGCCAACATCGGTCGTATGGTGGTAGCCAATCGCTCGCTCAGCCATGCCCAGAGTCTGGCTGCCCGCTGCGGCGCCACCGCCATCGAACTGGCAGACATTACCAGCCATCTGGCGAAGGTCGACATCGTGGTCAGTTCAACTGCCAGCCGTCAGCCCATCGTCACACGCGGCATGATCGACCTGACCATGAAGCAGCGTAATTATGAACCGATGTTTATTGTTGATTTGGCGGTGCCGCGCGATGTCGAGCCCGCGGTCGGCGAACTGGAGGACGTTTACCTCTATTGCGTCGACGATCTTGCGCATGTGGTCAGCTCAAATTTGAAGCTCCGCCATGAAGCAGCAGCGCAGGCTGAAGAGATGGTCCATCTGCAAGTGCGCGATTTCATGGACTGGCTCGAAGTACAGGGCAGCAGCACGACCATCGCACAATACCGCGCTCGCGGCGAACAGATCCGCGATGAATTGTTAGAGCGGGCTCGGGCCCGCCTCGCGCGCGGCGACGATCCGGCGGCGGTACTCGCATTGCTGGCCAACACGCTGACTAACAAGCTCATGCATCATCCAACCGCCAGCCTGCGTGCACACGGCGGCGAGGACTACGTGCGCGCGGCACGTGAGCTGCTCGGCCTCGACGGACACTGATCCCATGCAGACTTCACTGTTAATCAAACTCGAAACCCTAAGCGAACGCCGGGCGGAATTGGACGGCATGCTGGCGGTGCCAGAAGTGACTAACGATCAGGATCGGTATCGTGCATTGTCGCGCGAACATGCGGAAATCAGTCCCGTGGTGGGATGTTTTGATCGCTACCGCCGCACCCAGAAGACCATCACCCACGCCGAAGAACTCATGCGTGAGGACGATGCCGATATGCGCGCCATGGCCTATGACGAAGCGCTGCAGGCCCGTGAAGCCCTCGGCGTGCTCGAAACCGAACTACTGAAACTCCTGATCCCCAAGGATCCTGACGACAACGCCGACGTATTCCTGGAAATTCGCGCCGGCACAGGTGGCGACGAAGCGGGACTGTTTGCCGGTGACTTGCTGCGCATGTATCTGCGTTATGCCGAGAACCGTGGCTGGCGCAATGAGATCATGAGTGCCAACGGTGCTGAGCTCGGTGGTTATAAAGAAGTCATCACCAAGATTACCGGTTTAGGTGTGTACGAACGACTCAAGTTCGAGTCCGGTGTGCATCGCGTGCAACGTGTACCCGCGACCGAATCCCAAGGTCGTGTGCATACCTCGGCTTGCACGGTCGCCGTGATGCCGGCAGTTGAGACTATCGAAGACGTCGATATCAATACCAAGGATCTGCGCATTGATACTTACCGTGCGTCGGGTGCCGGTGGCCAGCACGTTAACAAAACCGACTCGGCGATCCGCATCACTCATATCCCCACAGGGGTCGTAGTGGAATGCCAGGACGAACGCTCACAACACAAAAACCGCGCGCGTGCCATGAGTCTGCTGCGCTCGCGTCTACTCGCTGCAGAACGCGGCCGCCAGCAAGCCGAGCAGGCGCAGACGCGGCGCAATCTGGTGGGCAGCGGTGATCGTTCTGAACGCATCCGCACCTACAATTTTCCGCAGGGCCGTATTACTGATCATCGCATCAACCTCACCGTTTACAGACTGGGCGATATGATGGAGGGCGATGCTGATCTCGTCATCGAGCCGCTGCTGACTGAGCATCAGGCCGATCTCATGGGCCAGCTCGGACTCGATAGTTGAGCCCATGATCCCACCGCTGACGGTGGCAGTGGCCTTGCGCACCGCGACGGCACGGCTCACCGCAAGCGAATCGGCGCGACTCGATGCCGAGCTGTTGCTGGCCCACTGTCTCGGCACAACACGCACCTGGCTCTACAGCAAACCGGAATTCGAACTCGACAACTCGGTGCTGCTCCGCTTCGACGCGCTCGTCGCGGCCCGTGAGCAGCACACCCCACTTGCTTATCTGACCGGTGAAACGGAGTTCTGGTCGCTGCCTTTGCGCGTGACGCCCGCTGTGCTGGTGCCGCGACCCGAAACAGAACTGCTGGTAGAAGTGACACTCGCGGCCTGGCCTGCGACCGCGCCCGGTGTGCTTGTTGATCTTGGCACCGGCAGTGGTGCGGTGGCTGCCGCGATTGCCCACGAACGCCCCGGCTTAAGTGTCTTCGCCAGCGATGTTTGTGCGGCGGCACTGCGCATCGCGCGCAGTAATTTTGCGCGCTTGGGGCTGGCGCGCATCGCTTGTATACGTGGTAACTGGCTGGCTGCCATCGCCCCTGCGAGCTGCGATGTGATTGTGTCCAATCCGCCCTATGTGGCGCGCACTGAGCGGGTTGACGCCGCCGTGTGTTACGAACCGAGCACGGCGGTTTACGCCGACGAAGCCGGCGGCGCGGCACTGACGGCCATCATCAAGCGTGTCCCACTGTGTCTGCGGGAAGGCGGCTTTATTGCGCTCGAACATGGCCATCAACAGGGCGCACAGGTGCGCGACATGCTTGCCGGTCACGGCTTGGTGAGGATCGCGAGCCATCGCGACCTGGCGGGCCATGAACGGGTCACCTGCGCCTGGCGCGATTGAACATCACCCTGGCCTCGGCGAAACTTCCGGGCCTGGGTGACAAAACCCGCACCGGAGAAAAACGATGGACGATCAACTGCTGCTGCGTTACAGCCGCCAGATCCTGCTGCCCGAGATCGATATCGATGGGCAGAACCGCCTGCTGGCGGGCGCAGTGCTGTTGATTGGTCTGGGCGGACTGGGCTCACCGATTGCGATGTATCTGGCGGCGGCCGGTGTTGGTCGGCTGGTATTGGTCGATCACGATCATGTGGAGTTATCCAATCTGCAGCGCCAGATCGTGCATGGCACCTCCGATCTCAAACGACCCAAGGTCGATTCGGCACGAGACCGGCTGCACGAATTAAATCCGCACACGCGCATTGAAACCATCAGTCACAAACTCGAGTCTGCAGATTTTGACGCGTTATTGCCCGGTATAAACGTGGTGGTCGATGCCACCGACAACTTCGACACGCGCTTTTTAATCAATCAAGCCTGCGCACAACATCGCAAACCACTGGTGTCGGGTGCCGCGATCCGCTTCGAAGGCCAGGTGACGGTTTTTCATCCGGGTACCGAGGCCAGCCCCTGTTACCGCTGTTTGTACAACAACGATGTTGCGGGCACACAAACCTGCGCGCAGACCGGCGTGGTGGCGCCGCTGCTCGGCATCATCGGCGGTGTGCAGGCCATGGAGACGCTGAAGCTCTTGATGGGTATCGGCCAGGACCTC
>JAYUQF010000165.1:0-4770 GCA_043756885.1 Pseudomonadota bacterium | reverse complement strand
GTCAAGCATCAAGGCATGGAATATCACAAGCTACATTCGGACCATCAACTCGCGCTGTTTTAAGATACCCCGTAGCTTGCTGCGGGGTTGTTCATTCGGATCATCGCGCCATCGCTGATCAACTGAATGGCGTTACGCAATTGCACCGCCGGTAAACCGTACTCGCGGGACAGGCAAGCGCCGTGGGCGAGCATGCCGCCGGTTTCCAGCACCAGGCCCTTGATCAAGGGGAAAACCGGCATCCAACCCGGGTCAGTGCTGTTGCAGATCAAGATGTCGTCTTTTTCCACACGCCCGATCTCGGTCATATTGCGCACGATGCGCGCCCGCCCGGTCACTTCGCCACGACTGGTGCCAAAACCGCGCAGCGCGCCATCGGTGCCCGGTGTTTGTTCAATGCGATTGTCGAGCTGCAAGACCTTGCCTGCTTGCAGATAGGTAGGCGTAGGTTCGGTGCGTGCGTTACGTGCTTCAAATGCGCGGCGGCGCGCAGCGATCTTGGCGCGCACCAGGGGCAGATAGGCGTGGCCGTCGAATACTTCATACAGCTCGTGTTTGGCCAGAAAGAAAAAATCATCGGCACCGCTCAGCACTTTGCGCGTTACCAGGCGCCGGCCAATTTCGCTGAACACGCGCTTTTTCTGCAGGGTCATGCGGTCGAGAAAGTGCCGTTCGTCGTCACGGAACTTCAAGAAGCGCCGGGTATAGCTCAGCACGGTTTTGAAGATCTCTGACTTGATGTCACCCAGGGTTTGTTTCATGAAGGATTCCACCACCGCCTCGGTGGCCGCTTTGCGGCGTGTCAGCAGGCGGGTTTCCACCTGTTCGGGGCGATTGTTTGCGCCGGCGTTTTGCAGGGCGCGGAAGGCACGGTAATCGATGGACGGATCTTCACAGCGGCGCAGGTAGTAGATGTCGCGATCCTGATGACCCCGATGACCATGGGCTTTGATGAACTTGGCGTACTGCGTTAAAAACGCACGGCCTTCATCGAACTCGGCGAGGGCGCCAAAAAAGGCGCCGTCCTGGTGCTCGTGCAGGCACGCGCTCAGGCGTGTCGACTGGTTGATGATGTCGGCGACTTTCCACAGATCCTGCGCTTCGCGCACCAGGGCGGTATCGGGAATACCGGCGATCAGATCTTGATACACCGTGGACACATCGCCGTCGTACCACTTGACCAGCAACACATTGAGCAGGCCCAACGCGCCGGGCGCTATCCAGGAAAAACCTGGCCATAGGGTCTCGAAAAAATCGGCGACCATTTTTGAGCTTTTGTCGCACTGTTTTTTAAGCGCGGCATCGGACAGGCGGCGCAGGCTGTCATCGCTGGGGCCGTTGGCAGCTTCGATCTTGCCGTCAATCCACGCATAGGTATTGCGGAACCAGCCAAACAGCCCGTGTTTGGGTTCCATCACGTGTAATCTGATCCACATCCGTGCGACAGCGATAAGACTGGTTTCATCGCGTGCATATTCTTCCTGCCAGGCAGGCGGAATATTGGTTAAATCACGCAGCGCGGCGGGCCACATGCGTTTTTGCCAGATCTTCTCGGCATCGGCATTGAAGTACCAGGTCGCGCGTTTGTATTTAAACCAGCGCACGTCGGTGATCTCGTCGAAGCCGTAGAGCTTGGCAAAATAAGTCCAGTTGATTTCGCACTCCCAGGCGCGCAGCGACGAGAACAGCGGTGTAATACCACCAGTCAGAAACTGCTCGCACCAGGTGTGGGTCCAGACGGTGTTTTCGTCTTCCGGCGCGGTGTGCCAGGCGTCAACGTCTTCGTCCCAGGTGAACTCGACACCGGTGATGGGCCGCGACTGCAATAGATACAACTCACCACCCGCCAACGCCCACTCAATGTCCTGCGGCAGCCCGCCGTAAAAAGCCATAACTTCGCGGCCCAGTTCGGCCAGCGCGACGGCTTTTTGCGGGGCCAGCGCGAGCGCCTCGCGTAGGGCGTGGGGCACATCAACGCGCACGGTGCCGCTGCCATCCGGCGCACGCACGATCTGCACTTCTTTGTCGCCGATGCTCGAGTGTTTGACATCCAGCGTAGCGATGGACAACACGTATTCGTCGGGGGTGAGGATGCCGGACACCACCCCTTCGCCCAGTCCCCAGCTCGCATTGATGACGATCTCGTCGGTGCGCGCCGTCAACGGGTTGCCGGTGAACATCACCCCCGCGACTTCCGCTGCCACCATCTGTTGCACGATGACGGCGATGTGCGCAGTGGCGTGGTCAAATCCGCCACGCTGGCGATAGGCGGTGGCGCGTGCTGTCCACATTGACGCCCAGCAGCGACGGATGGCGTCCACCACCGCCGCCGCGCCTTGCACGTCGAGATAGGTATCGTGCAAGCCGGCGAAGGAGGCTTCAGCGAGATCTTCGGCCGTACCTGAAGAGCGCACCGCGACATAAATACTCGGACCCAGCGCGGCATAGTGTTCGGTGATCTGCGCGGTCAACAGCGCTGGCAAGGGCAGCGACTCGATTAATACTCGAATACGTTGTGTGACTTCTTCGAGGACCACCGCCTGCTCATAATTGAGACCGCTCAACAGCGTTGTGATCTGGGCATCTAGATCGTGGGCGGCAAAAAAAGCCGCTTGGGCAGCGGTTGCGACCGTGAAGCCGGTGGGCACAGAAAAACCCGCCTGGCTCAGTCGGCCGAGACTGGCTGCTTTACCACCTACCTGCGCCACGTCGACCGCGCGCACATCGTCGAACAAGATCAGCATGGTCATGGGTTCCCTCGCGCTTGGCGCTTTTGATTTTGGCGGCGGCTTTTTTACCAAGTTCGGCTAGCGATCAGATATCGATGCGTCCGAGTATAGGAGTTGCGCATAGGCGTTCCATCCCTCAACTCCGTGCCATCGATCGGGTGGGCGAGTTGAGCATTTGGCTAGCGGTCGTACACCAGCGAACAGGTTAAACTCTGGCCGCTACCCCGGTTCTTAGAGGTGTTCGTGATGGATGAAGTCGCCCGTAGTCTCAACGCCGCCCGCCGCTCGTGGGAACAACGTCGCAACAAGGCCGCGGGTAAAGCAGCCGAGCAGACAGACGCACCGATCTTCACGCCACTGGACGACAGCAAGCGCGACTTTCTGCGTGACGTGGGTTTTCCCGGCGAATACCCCTACACCCGGGGCATCTATCCCTCGATGTATACCGGCCAACTGTGGACCATGCGTCAGTACGCGGGTTTTGGTACCGCCGCGCAAACCCACGAACGGTTCCAATATCTGCTCGGCCAGGGACAGGGCGGTCTGCTGGTGGCTTTTGATCTGCCCACCCAGCTTGGTATGGATTCCGACGATCCGCGAGCGCGGGGTGAAGTGGGCGTGGTGGGGGTGGCGGTTGATTCGCTGGCGGATATGGAAACCATCTTCCGTGGTCTGCCACTGGAGAAGGCCAGCCCGTCGTTGACCATGAATGCCGCAGCCGCAGTGGCGCTTGCTATGTATGTTGCGGTGGCTGAAAAAGAAGGCCTCAAACCTGAACAGGTCAGTGGCACTACCCAGAACGACATCTTGAAGGAATACATCGCGCGTGGTGCTTACATATTTCCGCCGCGTCCCTCGTTACGGTTAAGCATCGACATCATCGAATATTGTTCCAAACATCTGCCGCGCTGGAACTTCATGAACATCTGCGGTTACCACATCCGTGAAGCCGGCTCGACACGGGTGCAGGAAGTGGCGTTTGCATTGGCCAATGCCATCACCTATATCGAAGCCTGCCTTGAACGCGGTCTGGAAATCGACGCCTTTGCCAAGCGGCTGGCCTTCAACTTCACTGCCTCGTGCGAAATTTTCCCGGAGGCGGCCAAGTTCCGCGCCGCGCGCCGTTTGTGGGCGAAGTTGTTGCGAGATCGTTTTGGCGCCCGCGATCCGGCCTCGTGGATGTGGCGTACCGGTGCAGGTTCGGCTGGCAGTACGCTGACTGCCCAGCAACCCGACAACAACGTGGTACGTGTGGCGCTGCATGCGTTGTCAGCGATCCTGGGTGGTGTGCAATCGTTTCACACCGCGGCCTACGATGAAGCCCTGGCCTTGCCCTCGGAACACTCGGCGCTGCTCGCCCTGCGCACGCAGCAGGTACTGGCCTATGAAAGCGGCGTCGGTGAGGTTATCGACCCGCTCGGTGGCTCCCACTATGTTGAGGCACTGACCGATCAGATCGAACGCGAAGTGGTGAAGGCTATCGCCAAGATTGAGGCCGAGGGCGGGATGTTGAAATCCATCGAAGAAGGACGTGTGCAGGCCGAAATCGCGCGTTCGTCCTATGCCCTGCAGCGCCGTATCGAAGACGGTGAGCAGGTGGTGGTGGGCGTAAACCGTTTTCAGGACAGCAGTGTTAACGACATCCACTTGCATCGACCGTCGGAGGAAAGCGTGCAAGCGCAACTGCAACGCCTCACCCGCTTGCGTAACGAGCGCGACAACGGCGCGGTACAGCGTGCGCTGCGCACGCTCGAAGACGAAGCGCGTGGCAAGGGCAATCTCATGTATCCCCTGCTCGATGCGGTGAAAGCCTATACCACCATCGGCGAGATCTGCGGCACCCTGACGGCGGTGTTCGGTGAATACCGTCCACCAGCGGGGAGCTTGCCATGAGTGCTGTTGAACAAACCAAGGCCACGCCGATCCGCATTCTGGTCGCTAAGCCCGGCCTTGATGGCCACGACCGTGGCGCCAAGGTGCTGGCGCAGGCCCTGCGTGATGCGGGCATGGAAGTGATCTATACCGGGCTGCGGGTATCGCC
>JAYUQF010000164.1:0-4783 GCA_043756885.1 Pseudomonadota bacterium | reverse complement strand
CCCTTAGTCATCTTTCAGGGGTTGCTCGGTATGTGGACGGTAACTTTGTTGCTGAAACCACTGGTGGTTAGTGCTCACTTACTGGGTGGGCTCGCTACACTTAGCTTGTTGTGGTGGAATTTATTATCAGTCCGTGGCCAGCGCGTTTCTGACGTTCCGGCGAGAGGGCTCTTTTGGTTGGCACGAGTGGCCGTGTTAGTGCTGGTTCTCCAGATTTTTCTCGGTGGCTGGACCAGTGCTAACTATGCGGCCCTGTCTTGCACCGATTTCCCCACGTGTCAGGGACTATGGTGGCCGCACAGCAACTTCCGCGAAGCCTACGTGTTATGGCGAGGGCTCGGGATCAACTATGAATTTGGCGTACTGGATACACCGGCCCGGACCGCCATTCATCTGGGTCATCGACTCGGCGCGCTACTCGCAACCCTGACGGTCGGCCTCACTGCGATGTTCGCGTGGCGCAGCGGTGAGCCGCGCCTGCGCCGACTTGCATCATGTATACTCGGCGCGCTCGCATTACAGGTCTGTCTTGGGATCGCTAACGTTCTCGCAGGCCTGCCACTGCCCGTCGCAGTTGCCCATAACGGCGTCGCCGCGGTGCTGCTTTTGACCCTGATAACACTTGTGCACTCCACGCGCCGTCTTTGAATCGCTGCCATCATGCTGACCGAAAGTATGGTTCCTTCCGCGCTAGGCCACTGGCGCGACTATGCCGAGCTGTGTAAGCCTCGTGTTGTCGGGCTGATCGTCTTTACCGCTGTGATCGGCATGTTTCTGGCGACACCCGGCGCGGTCCCACTCGCAATCTTTATCCCCGCCACGCTGGGTATCGCGCTCGCCGCAGGTTCGGCCGCTGCAATTAATCACGTTGCCGAGCACCGCATCGACGCGCTGATGGACCGCACTAAAAATCGCCCCTTACCGCAAGGTGGCCTGAACCGTACCCAGGCCTTGACGTTCGCGCTGCTCATCGGCGCTCTCGCCATGTATCTGCTGGTGGCGTTCGTGAATGTGCTGACGGCGGTGCTGACGTTTGCTTCGCTCATCGGGTATGCGGTCGTTTACACGATGTATCTCAAGTACGCGACACCGCAAAACATTGTCATCGGCGGAGCGGCGGGCGCAGCGCCGCCCGTGCTGGGATGGACTGCGGTTACCGGTCAGGTTGATCCCCACGCGCTCTTGCTGTTTCTGATCATCTTCGCTTGGACCCCGCCACACTTCTGGGCGCTCGCCATCTATCGCCGCGAGGAATACGCCAAGGCACAGATCCCGATGCTGCCCATCACCCACGGCGTCGAGTTCACCCGTAAGCAGATCCTGCTCTACACCATCATTCTCACCATCTCAACGGTGCTGCCGTTCGTGACTTACATGAGCGGCCCGGTTTATTTAATTGGAGCGCTGGCACTCGACGCGGGTTTTCTCTACTACGCCATCGCCATGATGCGAAACGATGATGACCAGATCGCCTGGGCAACCTTCCGCTATTCCATCGTTTATCTTACCGGCCTGTTTTTCTTTTTCTTTCTCGATCACTACTGGAAGGCAATCCTGGGTTTTGCGACAGGGGCTTGAGCATGGATTACCAACGACCGCTGCCTGTTCTACCGGCCTGGTTGCGCTTGTGGTTTCCGCCGCTACTTGCGCTGATCATCATCCCTGCCAAGCTCGTAAGCCCGGCCTTTTACAACAACTGGGTCAACGGCGAACTAGGCCTTATCGAACTCGCGACACCGCTTGTTGCCATCGTGGGCGCGGTTTTTGGCGCTCGTTTAGTTAAACGATTGCTCCCCTCGCGCGACTGGCTGTTCATCGGCTGGGCCGCGACGGTCACACTTGCCTGCGTATATTTTGCCGGCGAAGAATTGTCTTGGGGCCAGCAACTGTTTCACTGGTCGACGCCCGAAGCAATTGAGAAGCTAAACGATCAAAGCGAAACCAATCTGCACAACATGAGTAGTTGGTTTGATCAAAAGCCGCGTGCCCTGTTGGAACTATGGCTAGTGATAGGCGGCATCCTGATCCCAGTGCGCGAGTGGCAACGCGGTTCGCGTTATGTGCGAGGTGGATTTTATTTCTGGTTCTGGCCGACCCTGGATTGCTTGCCAACCGCCGTGATGGCGGAGCTGATCCGCGCACCGCAGCGCTACAAACAACTTGCTGGCATCAAACAACTGCCCTTCGAAATCCGCTGGAGCGAGCCCCAGGAATATTACTTTGCGCTTTTCCTTGCGCTCTATCTTCTTTCGCTTTATGTCCGCGTTGGTGCGCAGGCCAAGACTCCGCACACTCCGCCATCCTGAGATTCAGTTGGGCTCTGCTTCCGGTTCGAAGTCCGGTAGGGCTTTCTTCAAGACGTTAAAGGCGTTTTTCTCCAGCTGCCTTATGCGCTCTGCCGACACGCCGTAACGTCCAGCCAAATCGTGCAGCGTGAGCTTCGGCTCGACCAGCCAACGGCTGATAACGATATCGCGGCTGCGCTCATCAAGGCGGGCCAGCGCGCTGCGCAGGCTATCGCTGCGATTGTCATCGGTCTCTTCTCTGTGCAGCACCTCGGTTGGTTCGAAACGCTGATCGACCAGATAAGCGGCGGGCACAAACTGTTCTTCTTCGTTGTCCGGATTGACGTCGAAGGACACATCGTGGGCATTCAGACGCTGCTCCATAGTCAGCACGTCCCGATTTTCCACGCCAAACTCCTTGGCCAAGGCATCCACCTCGCCGGCGCCCATCCAGCCCAAGGCCTTGCGTGCGCTGCGCAGGTTAAAAAACAGCTTGCGCTGCGCCTTGGTAGTCGCAACTTTCACAATCCGCCAATTGCGCAAAATGAATTCGTGCATCTCGGCTTTGATCCAATGCACGGCGAACGATACTAGCCGCACACCAACCGTCGGATCGAAGCGTTTGACGGCCTTCATGAGGCCAATATTGCCCTCTTGGATGAGGTCGTTCTGAGCGAGGCCGTATCCGCTATAACCGCGAGCTACACGCACCACAAAACGCAGATGGGCCAGCACCAGCTGACGCGCGGCATCCAGATCCCCATCTTCGCGATAACGGCGCGCGAGCTCCTGCTCCTCTTCGGCCTGCAAGAGTGGGATGCGGTTGACCGCGTCCATATAGCTTTCCAGTGAGCCGGCGGTCGAAGGCAGACTTAGGTTCATTGCATGGGTCATGGGTGAAAACACCTCGAAACGTTCAGATGGGCAGATATTAGCACTCTCAAAGTCGGAGTGCTAAAACGGCCAAGGTTCGCCTTGACTTAAATCAAAACGGGGGCCGGTAATGTGCGCAACCCGATACGGCGGGGGTAGGGAGCGGTTCTTCAGGATTGTGGGTCAACACTCGACCCCGCGAAGTCCCCCAGCAGGGCGCGGGTAAACTCAAGGGCATCAAAGACTTGCAGATCATCCGCCTGTTCGCCGATGCCGATGTAGCGGATCGGTAGTTTGAGGCGTTCGGCCAGCGCGAAAATCACGCCGCCCTTGGCGGTGCCGTCGAGTTTGGTCAGGCACAACCCTGAAACCTGCACTTGCCCCAGGAACTCCTGGGCCTGGTTCAGTGCGTTCTGCCCCATGGTGGCATCCAGCACCAGCAGCGTTTCGTGGGGCGCGTCCGGTTGGTACTTGCTCACGACGCGTCTGATTTTGGCCAGTTCGGCCATCAGGTTGTCCTGGGTATGCAGTCGCCCAGCAGTGTCGGCGATAAGCACATCAATTTTGCGCGCCTTGGCAGCGGCACAAGCGTCGAAGATGACCGAGGCCGGATCTGCTCCCGGCCCCTGGGAAATGACCGCTATGCCTAGGCGCTCACCCCAGCGTTGAAGTTGATCGACGGCCGCCGCGCGGAAGGTGTCGCCCGCCGCCAGCATCACACTACAGCCTTCGTTGCGCAGACGGTGAGCAATCTTGGCAATGGTAGTGGTCTTGCCGGCGCCATTCACGCCCACCACCAGCATGACAAAAGGGCCATCCGGCCGCGCGCGGTATTCAAAAGCTTGTTGGCAAGGTTGCAGGATGGCCGTCATCTCATCCTGCACCACCTGCGCTGGCGACTGGTTAGCCGGAATGCGCCTGACTTTTTCGACGATACGTGCGGTCGCGCTCACGCCGACATCGGCCGACAGCAAGAGCGTTTCAAGGGTTTCTAAAGCTGCTGCGTCAAGCCGCGTGCGACCCGTAAAAAGGCGCTGCACTCCGTTGACGAGACTGTCGCGCGTGCGCGCGATACCGGCTTTGAGTCGACTGAACATTTAAGTTTGAGCGCGAACGAAAATCACCACGACCATCCGCTGACGCGGAATACGCTATCCTAACACCCGCGCCCCTTGCCCGTCCCGATGCCAACGGACGTGGGTCCTTTTCGCCTTCGGAGCCCTCACCATGCGATTGCTGAATCTGGCCGCAGCGCTGTCCTGCGCGCTTTGTTGTCTAGCTGTACAGAGCGCTTCTCTCACCCATGAATACACGCTCGACAACGGTCTGAAACTCGTCGTGCAGGAAGACCATCGCGCCCACGTTGCGGTGGTACAGGTCTGGTACCGCGTCGGCTCGTCCTACGAACACGATGGCATCACGGGTGTGTCCCATGCGCTTGAGCACATGATGTTCAAAGGCACTAAGCGTTTTGGTCCAGGTAAGTTCTCCGCGACAGTGGCCGCCCACGGTGGTCGCCAGAATGCGTTCACGAGTTCCGATTACACCGCCTATTACGAAGAATGGTCGGCTGACAAAGTTGAACTCAGTTTTGATCTCGAAGCCGATCGGATGCGCAATCTCAT
>JAYUQF010000163.1:0-1886 GCA_043756885.1 Pseudomonadota bacterium | reverse complement strand
GGAAGGCGCACTGGCTTATATGGGCTTGGGCCCGGAAGAGCAGGGCCGCGATGCGCATCACTACGCCTGGATTGAGCACTTCCGCAAATTACGTGCGGTGGCTTGAGATGGTCGGACCCGTGGAACTTCCAATCATCGTAGACAAGGGGGTGCGCCATGGCTGACTTCCCTCTGTACTCCAATTTCCAGGGCGACTTTGTGCCTAAGCTGGTGCTGGTCGACAGCGAGGACAGCATGGCGCAGGTGGCGCAAAAGTGCGCCTACCATTCCGTTGGCAAACATGTGGCGCCGCAACCGGACAAGGTCCTGCGGGTACGCCGGCATCGCGCTGTCGAGTGTTTCCCGACAACACTGCGGGTTAGTGAATCGGATCTGAAGCCGACCGAAACCATCGACGTCGTATTCGCCGACAGTTAAGCGCACGACCCATGGCCTTCGAAAAGGTTTGCACCCTGGACGATGTCTGGGAAGGCGAGATGAGTGGTTTTACCACCGTCAATGGCACCGAGATCCTGCTGGTGGTATTACCTGGCGGTGAGGTCAGGGCGGTGCAGAGCCGTTGTCCGCATCAGGAATTTTCCTTGCTGCAGGCACGTCTGGACAAACATGTGCTGATTTGTCGCGCCCATCTGTGGCAGTTCGATCTGCGCAGTGGTGAGGGCATCAATCCACGGGATTGTGCCCTGGCGCTATACCCCACCCGCATCGATGGTGACGATGTGCTGGTTGATGTGGCGGACACACGTCCGAAATACTCCCACTCCTGAGCATCTTGCATGGCGCGAATCACAAGCCGTGTCCGCTATCGAGGTTAAGCATGACGGACGTTAACGAGCTGCTGAAAAATAACCGTGTGGGTCCGGTCATGCGCGCCGGGGAAGTGGCCGAGGCGGTCAAAGAAGCGGCTCTCATTGACAACCCGGGGCGCGACATCGTCATCGAGGACATGAACGCCTATGTGCGGATCTTCACCGACGATGAGCTCATCCTTACCCGCGCGAGCATGGAAGAGTGCTTGGGCCGGCGCTTTCTTATGCAGGAACTGGAGGTCAACTTGAGTTCTTTTGCGGGACGCATCGAAACCGGCAGTCAGCAGTTTCGCTTTTATTTCACCCAGAAATTTTAAAGGGGCCGTTGATGACTAACATAAGTGACGGCACGCCCTTAAAGACTTGGTCTTACCTCTCGACGGGCAGCCGCCGTCGGCCCAGTGAATACGAAGTGGTATCGGCTGGTTTGCACTATCACACCTTGGACGCCGCGCGCCCCTGGGAACTCGACCCCGAGATCCCCATGGCGCGGTGGTACAAGCGCTATCGAAATCAGAGCCCACTTACCCATCCCGATTGGGATGCGTTCCGCGATCCCGATGAAATGATCTATCGCACCTACAACATCATTCAGGACGGCCAGGAAAATTACGTCCAGGGGCTCTTTGATCAATTCAACGAGCGCGGCCACGATGCGATGCTGGAGCCGGCCTGGGTAAAGTTCCTGGTGGGCTCTTATACGCCAGCCCGATATGCCTTTCACAGCTTGCAGATGGGCAGCGCTTATGTGCAGCAAATGGCGCCGGCCAGCACTATCAGCAATTGTGCAACCTATAGCACGGCCGATCACTTGCGCTGGACCACCCACACTGCTTATCGCACCCGTGAGCTCGCCAATGCGTATCCGCAGGCAGGTTTTGCCAGCACTGAGCGTGCGTGTTGGGAAGACGACAGCCGCTGGCAGGGCTTACGTGCCTTACTCGAACACGCCCTGGTCGCCTGGGATTGGGCCGAGTCCTTCACGGCAATTTTTCTGGTGGCAAAACCCGTTGTCGAAGAAACTTTGTTGACCGAGATGGGCAATCTTGCGCGCGGGCAAGGTGACATGCTGCTGGG
>JAYUQF010000162.1:0-4799 GCA_043756885.1 Pseudomonadota bacterium | reverse complement strand
CGAGCAAATCCGCCGGCCCCGGCACGCGCAAAAACATCGACGAATTCACCCGCACCACCGCCGGCGCGGTGGAAAAAGTTGGCGGCGCCACGCGTGGTAAGGCCATCATTATTTTGAACCCCGCCGAGCCACCGTTGATCATGCGCGATACTGTGCATTGCCTGACCGCAGACACACCCGACGAAGTCGCTATCACACAGTCGGTGCACGCCATGATAACCGAGGTGCAGAAATACGTGCCGGGCTACCGCCTGAAAAACGGCCCGGTGTTCGATGACAAACGGGTGTCCATCTATCTGGAAGTGGAGGGCTTGGGCGACTACTTGCCAAACTATGCCGGCAATCTCGACATCATGACGGCGGCGGCTTTACGCACCGCAGAAATGTTCGCCCAGGAAATCCAGGCTGGCACTTTGCACTTGGCCGCCGTCAACGCCTGAGCCACGAGGAGTTCGCATGAATATCAAAGGCCGCAAAGTCACGCTGCACGACATGAGTCTGCGCGATGGCATGCATCCCAAACGCCACCAGATCTCCCTTGCGCAGATGATCAATGTCGCCAGCGCGTTGGACGCCGCGGGTGTGCCCTTGATCGAAGTGACCCACGGTGATGGCCTGGGTGGTGCTTCGATCAACTATGGTTTTCCGGCCCACCAGGACGACGAGTATTTAAAAGCGGTGGTGCCGGTTATGCGCCAGGCGCGCATCTCGGCGCTGTTGATCCCCGGCATCGGCACGGTTGAGCACCTGCATATGGCCAAGGATTGTGGCGTCGGTTGCATTCGGGTTGCTACCCATTGTTCCGAAGCCGATGTCTCCGAGCAGCACATCGCAGCGGCGCGCAAACTGGGGCTGGACACAGTCGGCTTCCTCATGATGGCCCACATGGCGAGCCCCGAAGAATTGCTCGTGCAGGGCAAACTAATGGAGTCCTATGGCGCCAATATCATCTATTGCACCGACTCTGCCGGCTACATGCTGCCCGATGATGTGACAGCGAGTATTGCCTGCCTGCGTGCAGGCCTGTCTGCCGAGACCGAAGTCGGCTTTCACGGACATCACAATCTGGCCATGGGGGTCGCCAATTCACTGGCGGCAGTAGCAGCCGGCGCGGTGCGTATTGATGGCTCGGTGGCCGGCCTTGGCGCCGGCGCCGGTAATACCCCGCTTGAAGTGTTCAACGCAGTGCTGACGCGCATGGGCGCGCTGACCGGTGTCGATGTGTACAAATTGACCGACGTGGCCGAAGACCTGGTGGTGCCGATGATGGATCACCCCATCCGCGTTGATCGTGATTCCTTGATCCTCGGTTACGCCGGGGTTTATTCGTCCTTCCTGTTGCACGCCAAACGCGCGGCCGCCAAACACGGCGTACCCTCGGCGGAGATCCTGGTGGAACTCGGCCGGCGCAAGACCATCGGCGGCCAGGAAGACATGATCGAAGATGTCGCGCTGAATCTGCGCGATGCGGCACGGGCGAGGGCAGCACGATGACATTAGACCAGGCAACTATCACGATGCTCGCGGACCGCCTCGAAAAGGCCGAGCGCGAGCGCCAGCCACTGACCAAGATCACGGACGAATATCCGTCCCTGGACTGGGATGATGCCTACGCTATTCAAGATGCGATCCGCACCGCCAAGCAGGCCGCTGGTGTGCGCGTCGCCGGTTTGAAGTGTGGTCTCACTTCCCAGGCCAAGATGAAGCAGATGAACGTGACCGAGCCGGTGTTCGGCTTTTTATGTGACTACGGTGCGTACCCTGACGGTGGTGAAGTGCCCTTCGATAAGTTCATCGCGCCGCGCATCGAAGCCGAAGTTGCGTTTGTGACCCACACGGCCTTGGCCGGCCCCGGTTGTCATATTGCCCAGGTGCTGGCCGCTACCGAATTTGTTTTGCCGGCGGTCGAGATCCTCGATTCACGTTATCGGGATTTTAAATTCGATTTGATTAGTGTGGTGGCAGACAACACTTCAGCGGCGGGTTTTGTCACCGGCGGGCGCGCCCGCTGTCTCAATGAATTGGATCTGCCGACCCTGGGCCTGGTGGTGGAAAAAAACGGTCGCATCGTTGAGGTGGCGGCAGCGGCGGCTGTGCTCGGCCATCCGGCGGCCTCGGTTGCCATGTTGGCGAATAATCTCGCGCGGCGTGGGCAGGTGATCCCGGCGGGCACTTTCATCATGACCGGCGGCATTACGGCGGCCATCGGCATTGAGAGAGGTGACGCGATTTCAGTGCGTTTCCAGGATCTGGGTTCAATCTCGCTGCGCTTCGTGTAGCCATAGTCTGAGTGAGCACAAAAAAATGGGGGCGCCTCACGACGCCCCCATCCTCCCTACAGGCCTTCTGTTTCGAGGGCTCCCTGGTCGTGATCAAGGCTGTCCAGGCTCACTTGAGCTCGGCGTTCTCCAGCATAAAGTTCAGCAGGTCTTCGGCCGCAGTGTGCGGGTCCATGGTTTCATTCCAGTTGTACTCGCAGCCGTAAACAAAATCGCTGTTTTGATACAGACGATGGCGAACATGGCAAGCAATGCGCCGCACGACCCGACCCGGCAGGCGCAAAGCCAGGGACAATTCGTCGTGGCTGCTCAAGGCCTGATGGATGCTGGCGCTGAGGCGCAGGCTGATGCCGACATTAGAAATATTGCGCACGCCAACTGCGTAACTGCGCATGTTGCGTTCGGTGACCTCGCTGGGCATGACCTCAGCTTCCAGTCCAACTCCGCTGGTGGCTACCACACCGCGTTGCAGGGCGCGTCGATTGAACAATGCGTAGTGCGCGTTATTTTGCCCGGCTGTGTCAGCGTGTTGACCTTCAAAGGCCAGGTGCACGGTTTGTGCGTGCTCGTGATTAGTGACCCCAATCACCCGTGCCAGCATATGGTTCTTGTAGGCATAAAGCTGTGAGCGCAGTGCGAGGGTGACTTGTTCACCGGGGTTCAGGTGCGTCTGTGCCGCCTGCGCACGGTCGAGCCGAATGCGTGCGCCACCCACGGCAACATCGTCGATCACCGCGCGCACCAACTGCTGGCGCTGGCTCAACACGGCCAGGTCGAGCGCGTCGGGTGAGTCCGGCGTGACACGGTAGGCCGCGCGTCGGTTGTTTGGACTGGAGAGCTTCTCCATGGAGTGGTCTTAAGCCTGTAACGTTGTGCGAGGTGTGATTCTATTGCCGAGCTTTGCTTGGGACGTCAAAACCTTGAGCACAAACGCGACGAAATACGTTATAGATTGTTAAATCGTGGTGATGGGCGGACGCTGCGTACCGGCATAGGCGGTTCGAGCGCTTGGTAAATCTGCGTGCGGATAGCGGCTAAGGAAAAAAAACATGATCAGCAGTGCGCGGCTTGCCGCCATCCATTCCCTCGATCACTTTGCACTGCGGGTTCCGGATCTGAGCCTCGCGGCGAGCTTTTATGAAGCGTTTGGCCTCAGCGTGGCGCGGGTCGGTGAGGTGCTCACCCTTAAGTGCGCCGGCAGCGGCCATGTCTGGGCGCGGATTGTGCAAGGGGCAAATAAAGGTTTGGCGTGGTTATCCTTTGGCTGTGCCGACACCGACTATCGTGGTCTTCTGCGCCAGCTTGAAGCGGCCGGTGCGCAGCGTCAGGACGGACCACGTGAAGCCGAATCGGGTGGTAGCTGGTACGCCGATCCCGATGGCAACTTAGTGCAGATCAAGGTCGGCCCCAAGGTCTCGTCCAGCAGTCGTAATGTCGCACCGCCGGCTGCGTCGGATCGTTTGCGGGGCGTCGAAGGTGGGCGCAAAGCTGCACCCCGGGTGCGTCCTGGGCGACTTTCCCACGTGATGTTGTTTTCCCATGATGTGCCTCGCCAGAGCGCTTTTTACTGCGACACGCTCGGACTGGCTCTAGCCGATACCTCACTCGATTTGCTGTCTTTTTTGTACGGCAAGCAGGGCTCTGATCATCATGTACTGGCGTTCGCCAAATCGGCGCGACGGGGTTTTCACCACGCCGCGTGGACAGTGCCCAGCATGGAGGAGTGTGGTTTGGGCGGCCGGCAGATGACCGACGCCGGCTATGTTCACGGTTGGGGCGTGGGGCGTCACGGCGTTGGTTCCAATCACTTCTACTATGTACGTGACCCCTGGGGTTCTTACTGCGAATACAGCGCTGACATTGATTTTATTGCCAGCGGTGCGGCCTGGACCTGTGGCCAGCACGACCCGCTTGAAGCCTTGTGCTATTGGGGCCCTGACTTGCCGGAAACATTTCTGCTTAACAGCGAAGCCGCAACGCCGAACTAGTTGCGCACCGCGCGACCTGTACTCGCCCGGGGGGCGGCCGCACAATACCCACGACGTAAGCCGTGCCGGTAACCGCACTCATGGGCGAGCAGCAGGGGAGAACAAGCAGTGAAAGACTTTACCGTTGACAATCTTACCGAAGAAGTAATCAAGGCCTACACGACGCCAGACGTCGCGCCGCGTATGCAGCAGATTTTTGCATCCCTCATCACCCACCTGCATGGTTTTGTAAGAGACGTTGAGCTGACCGAGGCCGAGTGGTTCAGCGCGATTGAGTTTCTGACCGCAACCGGTAAGAAGTGTGACGACCAGCGCCAGGAGTTCATTCTGCTGTCGGACACCCTCGGTGTATCGATGTTGGTTGATGCCCTCAATCATCCCAAAGGTGGGAGCGGTACCGAGTCGACAGTGCTGGGGCCGTTTTTTGTGCCCGGTTCGCCCGATCAACCCTACGGTGGCGATCTACGCCGTCGGCACTTGCAGGAAGCTTTGCCCTGTTTAGTGATGGGGCAGGTCACCGATCAGGCGGGCA
>JAYUQF010000161.1:0-39189 GCA_043756885.1 Pseudomonadota bacterium | reverse complement strand
CGTTTGCCGAGATCTATCACATCCCGACCCTGCACCGACGCATGATCGGCGATGTATATGCAAGCAAAACCAATCCTTTTGCCCACGCGCTGGAATTCAAAATATTCGGACGTCATGCACGTGTGTCCTTAGCGGCTAATCCCGATCACCAGGCAACAGCGGTCGAGACCTTGGCTGGCCGCTATGGCGATGTGGTGCTGCAACAGGTCAACACCGATACCAGCGCGTTCCCCAAAGGGGTTAATCCCAGCGGTTACCCCAACTGGTCCTTCGATGGCCTGGCGGTGTTCCCGAATTGCCTGATTTATGTGTCGCAGGGTACCTATCTCACCCATATCTTCTGGCCACTGGCTGAAGATCGCTGCCGCTGGGAGATCTGTACCTATGCACCGCCGGCGACAAATATGGCGCAACGTTTTGCCCAGGAATACGGTAAGTGTTCCTTTCGCGACACCTTGCTCGAAGACGGCAGCACGCTGGAACGCACCCAACTGATGTTGATGTCCGGCGTGAAGGAGGAAATCTATTTACAAGATCAGGAGCTGATCCTGCGTCATCGACTCAAGGTTGCGCAGTCCTATATCGATGGCGCAGTCTGAGCTTGGTGCGAGCAAGACACGTGTCCCAAGGAGAAATCAACGTGCAATTGCGTGACAAAGCTTGTGTGAGCGGGATCGGTGAGACGCTCTACTGCAAACGCGCCGAGCAGGGTGTGGTCGGCTTGCAGTTGCAGGCGTCCCTGGCCGCCATACGCGACGCGGGCCTCGAACCCAAAGACATTGATGGGTTGATCCCCATCGGCGTTGTCAGCGCTATCGCCGAAGATTTCATCGACAATTTTGGCATTCCGGATCTGCGCTTTTCGGCCTTGATACCCCACGGTGGTGCCAGTCCCGCGATGGCCTTGCAGGCGGCAACGCTCGCGGTGGCTGGCGGCGTGTGTAATCACGTGTTGATTGCATTTGGTCGAAATGTGAGCGCGGCTGCGGCCAAGGCCGGTGCGCGCATTCACCAGATGCCGCAGTTTCATTACGTCACCGAGTTCGAACTGGCGACCGGCATGGCCGCACCCGCGCAGATCTACGCGCCGATGGCACGCCGCCATATGGAGCTTTACGGTACAACCGTCGAGCACTTTGGCGAAATCGCGGTTGCGATGCGCGAGCACGCTATGCGCAACGACAATGCACTTATGCAAAAGCCGATGACACTCGCCGACCACCGTAACTCACGCATGATCGCCGATCCCTTCAGACTGTTTGACTGCTCTCTGGAGAGCGACGGTGGCGCGGCGGTGGTGGTGAGTTCCGCTGAGCGCACCCGCGATCTGAAACAGCGGCCGGTTTATATTTCCGGCGTTGCCACCGGCCACCCGGATTCACCGGCGTCGATTACCCAACGGCCCGATATCGCCGCACTGGGCTTGGGCAAAGCGGCGCCGCGTGCGTTCCAGATGGCTGGTGTCAGTCATGACGATATCGACGTTGCGCAAGTTTACGACTGCTTCACCTATGCGGTGTTGCGTCAATTTGAGGAAATGGGTTTTTGCGCACGCGGTGAAGGTGGGCCGTTTGTGGCCGATGGCCGCCTGCGACCGGGCGGCGCATTGCCGACCAACACCCATGGCGGGCTGTTATCACAAGCCCATATGTGGGGCATGAACCACATTGTTGAATTGGTGCGCCAACTACGCGGTGATGCAGGACGGGCGCAAGTAATCCATGCCGAGGTCGGCCTGGTGACGGGTTACGGCGATATGGGCGATGGCGGCATCGCCATCATGCACAGGTAACAACGACCATGAATCAAGTCCCGCACAAACCCCCGGTGTCGCCCACCCAATTGTCGCAACCCTACTGGGATGGCGTGGCCTGTGGAGAGTTGCGCCTGCAAGCCTGCGCAAGCTGTGGAGCGCTGCGCCATTACCCGCGCCTGCTTTGCGCAGGCTGTTACAGCGATGCCGTGCGCTGGGTCAAGGCCAGCGGCCGCGGCCGCATTCATAGTTGGACAACGGCACATCATCCTTATCATCCAGCCTTCGTGACCGAAGTGCCTTATGTCCTGGTGATGGTCGATCTCGACGAGGGGCCACGAGCTTTGGGGCGCTGGTCCGGTGGTGAGCTACGCATCGGTGTACAGGTCGCAGGTCTATTTGTAACTCGCGAGGGTGGCGCCGATCTGGTTTTTGCATCGGTGACCTGAGCCGCGTCGCGCCGGTGGCACCGGGTCAGGGCTGCGCCCAGTCCACCATCAACAACCGCAGCGCTTGTTTTGATGGCGGCCTGTATGAGGTGCCGCGGGCCTCAACGCGACACTTCACAGGCAGGTAACAAAGGTAGCGCGAAGACCGGGCGCTCAACTTGCAGGTCTATATTCCTCCAACGGCGGCAATCCCAGACCAACACGATAGGCCTGGTGCATATGCTGTACACCCGGTTCGTTGCGGCCGATGACAAAATACTCGATGGTGCCGCTATTGGCAGACACCTGCGTCATCGTGCCGGCCCAGTAGTCTTCGTCGGCGATGGTGGTATCGGCCAATTCCTCCGCTGCATTGCGGTTAAATTCCACCCGGGTTGAACTGTCCGCGTTGTACAAGGCACGGTCACGGGCGATCTCTGCGGCGGGCTGATCCGCTACCTCGGCCCCGATATGTTGCGCGCTGTAGTGGTAGGCCCGCGTAAACGACGCGCCCGGGTTGCCCATCACCGGATAAATAATAAACAGCGATACGATGCGGTTGAACAATACAAAATGGGCATTGGGGAAAACAAAGTAGGCGACCGCCGCCGCATCACTGGCGTTCCACTGCGCTTGCGGGCGCTTGCGTAATTTATCCAGATAACGATTGGGCACCGTCAGTCTGTGATTTTGACCATATTGATCAAACGTCGATACATTGCCGATGAAGATTTTGTTTACGGTTGTGGCATGCAGATTTTCGAAATGATAGTTCTCACCATACGTGTCATTGGCAAGTTTCCAGTTGAGCGGCATCTCGATGCGTTGCTCGCTCATATAGGTAGAAGCGCCCAGGTTCCAGGCGTCCAACTGCCCGGCTAACTCGGCGCCCAGCAGGGCATCCACATCGATGCTCGTGCCGTCCTTGGCCTGCACTACCAACAGACCATATTTTTCAGCGCTGGGCAGCTCGACCAGGCCCAGGCAGTTTTTATCCGGCGCACCGAAGCTATCGGCGCGCTTGACGCCCAGCAGATTGCCGTCGTTGGCGTAACTCCAGCCGTGAAATATGCAGCTGAAGCGGTTTCCTTCGCCACGCGCGTCGCGCACCACCATCGCACCGCGGTGCCGACAGCTGTTAACAAATGCACGAAATTTTCCGGTTTTGTCGCGGGTCGCCAGAATGGGCACACCCAGATCGTTATTGGTCAGGAAACTACCCGGCTTTGGCAAATCGGCCGACATACCGAGGATCTGCGGGTGACCCTGGAAAAACGCGCTCCATTCACGCGCGGCAAGATCCTTGCACGTGAAGGCTGAGGCTGGACTTTGGATCATGACGTCGGCGCGATCGGTGCGATCGGTATCCAGCAAGTCCAGCATACGATTGATCAACGCTACCTGGTGTTCTTGTTTCATTGCTTCTCCCCTCGTCAAATTATTTGCGGTGAATAGAAATCTAATTCGAACACACGAACTGCAAACGCTGCATCTGCTGCTCATCGGCGCTGTCGTTTGGGCGCCAGCGCAGGATGGCATGAAAGACTGACGTGCCAGAGGAAGTAATGTCAATCGGCTACGCGCAGTTTGTTTGTGCTTGAAGCACACGCGGACAAGCGACAAGTCCGCTATCGAGGCGGAAGTACGCGGGAGATCAGGGCGGATTAGCCTCGTGCACGTTGCGCTGCGCCGCGACGCCCTCACCGAGAGATAGTAATCACATCGATACTTTGAACGGTGATGCCATGGGCTTGCGCCCACCATGCGCAACGCTATTCGCACAACAGCCTGTGCAAATAGGGTTGCGCAAAATTTAGAGCGCGACCCTGTGACATGCAGACGCGATTGCGGATTGACAATCGGCAGCTATCTGGCTGGCGGCACCTGAACTTTCGAGTAGCCAACCAGAGCCCTTGTGTGTGGCAAACTCCCCACAACTGCCGGCGGGCGGAACTTATAGTGTGCCCAGCCGCGCTACCCGCAGCCGTAACGATAGTCGCAACAGAGGGGAGCTATATGTCCATCATTGAGATCCGCGAAGACTGGCTGGCCAAATCAACCGAACAGGCCATCGATTCATCCCGCACGATTATCGATCCGCATCACCACTTTTTTGCCCAGGCTACGGAGTTTCCGCACTACGGACTTGAGCAATTATGGGCAGACACCGACACCCATAAGGTGGCCAAGACCGTTTATCTGCAATGTTGGGAGGGCTACCGTAGCGACGGCCCTGAGGACATGAAGTGTGTGGGTGAAACCGAATGGGTAGACAGTATCGCGGTGCGCGCACGAGCCAGGCCACAGGCCGCGCAGATTGGCGCCATGATGGGCACAGCGGACCTACGCGGCGCGCGTGTACGCGAGGTGCTTGAAGCCCATTGTGCAGCGAGCAACTTGTTTCGCGGTATTCGGCAGATCGCAGCCTGGGACACCAATGACGTTTTGTTCATCATGGAAGGTGTGACCCATCCCAATTTGTACGCCGAGCCGGCTTTCCGTGCTGGCTTTGCGGTGCTCACTGAAATGGGCCTGCGCTTTGATGCCTGGCACTACCACCCGCAGACGCCCCATCTGACCGCCCTGGCGCGGGCTTTCCCCAACACCCCCATTGTTCTTGATCACCTGGGAACGCCGGTGGGCATCGGCTCCTATGCGGGCCATGAGGAAGCCGTTTATACGTTATGGGCGCGGGATCTGTCCGAACTCGCAAGTTGCCCGAATGTGACCATCAAACTCGGTGGGCTGGCCATGCCATGGAATGGTTTTAACTTTGAACGCGCTGTCTTGCCTCCGACATCAGACCAGCTTGTGGCGAAGTGGGCACGCTACTACCACCACGCCATCGAGCAGTTCGGGCCAGACCGTTGCATGTTTGAGAGCAACTTCCCCGTCGATAAATGCGCGGTGACTTACGCCGTGTTGTGGAATACGTTCAAAAAAATGGCGGCACGTTATAGCGAAACCGAGCAGGACCAGATGTTCCGCGGCACGGCAGCGCGGTTCTACGGCATTAGCTGAGTCCACGCTGGGCTGCGTGCGTAACGGCGCCGCCATTGTGGTTGGCGCCACGCAGAAACCCGGCTGACCGCAAAAGACCGTAGCAGGCGGCTCCCGCACCTGGCGCGGATGATTCGCGGACCACTGCGAACGGCCGCTATTGCTTCATACCCAACTGCCCTTTGCCCGGCGAGTAGTGATAACACACCGTGATAGTGCGCTGTTTAAACAGCCAGCGGCCGCGCTCCTTCACCAGGATATCGTCGTAGCGGCCGGCGAGGATCCTGACCGTGCCATTCGCCTCAACAAAATCCGAATCAAAATAGCTGGACGCGGTGGCAGTATTACCGTCCAACACCAGATAGGGCTCAAACAGCTTGTGGCGCGGAAAACGAAACTTGCCACGACGTGGGCGAAAAAAATCTGAGTACCAGGCGAGGATCGCGGCGCGGCCTACGGGGTTTGGTTTGTTATCAAACGATACTGAAAATATCGCCTGCGGGTGAAACAGTTCACTTAACTCAAGCAATTTGCCTTGATCAATGAAGGCGCAATAACGACTGAGCAACTGCCGCGCACCTTCATAGTCACTCGCTTTCGAGGCTTTGCTCGCGCCAGGTGCGGACACCATCTTTTTGGTGGGCGCTTTTGACTTGCGCGCTGGCGCTGGCGCTGTTGCTGTGCGTTGAGTAGCCATGACCTGCTCCTTGTTTGGTTTGACTTAGGTTGTTGGATTTAGGGCCCGCGTCTGCAGGCCGTTGTATTGGCCGACGGATGGCAGCCAGCCCCAGACACACCGGCAAGATAGCGGGCCTATTGCGCAAAATCGAGCGCCACCTGTCAGCATGATGCTCGCCAATTCGATGATCGCGGTCGCGACGCAGCCCCTGCTTTACCCCCTTAACACCAGCAGCGTGCGCGTTAATAGCGCTCGCAAATTTTTCACTTCGGTTCTAGGCTCAGTATTCGTGAAGCTTGGGGAGTAAACCGATGGCTATTGAATGCCTGACAGCGAGCTACGGACTCATCGAAGGCCCACTATGGATAGCAGAACGTGGTCTGCTATTCAGCGACGTTTTAAACGGCGGCGTATTTTGCCTGGAGCGAGATGGCCGGGTCAGAAGCGAATTTGAGCACCGCCGCGGCATCGGCGGCATGGCCGAACATGTTGGCGGTGGCTTGATTGTCAGTGGTCGCAACATTTCTTTTAAACCCTTTGGCACCGGTGCCACCCAGACTTTATTGGAACAAGATCCTGCTGCGAATATCGTCGGCTTCAACGATCTCACCACTGATGCCGCCGGCCGCATCTATGCTGGCTCGCTCGCGACCAGCCCGGTTTTTGCAACAGAAGCTGAGCCGCGGGCAGGTGATCTCTGGTTGATCGATCTCGATGGCACAAGCCGCATCGTCGGCCGTGAAATCTGGCTGACCAATGGCCTCGCTTTTGCGCCCGATGGCCGCACGCTTTTCCACTGCGACTCCCGCATACATACCGTGTGGCAGTACGCCGTGGCGGCCAATGGCGATCTCGGTCCCAAACATACTTTTGTGCAGATCGAACGCGGCCTGCCCGATGGTTTGGTGGTGGCGATGGACGGCAGCGTATGGGTAGCGTTAGCCGGCGGCGGCCACGGCGTGGTGGTGTTCGATCAGCACGGCAAAGAACGCGATTTCATCCGTATCGCGCAACCTATGTGTACCTCATTGTGTTTTGGTGATGAGGACCTGCGTTCGCTTTACATCGTGTCCGGCTCAGACGGTGCAGACAATGCGCGCGCCGGCGCGGTACACCGCTTACGTGTTGATGTGGCCGGTGTGCCCGTTGCCCAAGCGCGAGTGAAGCTGCCGGGCTGAGCGGCGGTGGTGATAAAAAATGCGACGTCGCACGTTATCAATATTCCGGCGGTAGCTAATGCCGCATCTCATCAACAGCACGATCGGAGAAGTACAAGATGGCGATTAAAATTCTAGCGCTGCATCATCACGCCGTGCGCACCGGTGGTAGCCAGGAAGAGGCCGATAAAACGATGGTGTTTTACCGCGAAGTTTTAGGCTTGGGTGCCGATGCTGGTCGGCCGCAGATCCCCGGAATTCCAGGCTACTGGGTGGATGTGGCTGGTCGTGCGCAGGTCCATCTGATGGGTGTAGAGGGCGCCTCTCGTTTCGCCAAGGGACCAGGGCAAGACCCCGCTAGTCCCCATGTGGCGTTTGGCGTGGAGGACATCGTGGCGACTCGTGCCGAGCTCGACCGGATGGGCACGCCTTATTGGGTCGCCGAAGGCATCGTCGGGCCACAATCGCAGCAGATCTTCATGCACGATCCAGCCGGCAATATGGTTGAACTGCATCAGGCCGACACCTGTCGCTGCCAGGCGGACACGCGTACGAGCCCGTGACTGACCGAGCTGGAGCTTCGGCTGCTGGTTCTGCGCGCCGTGCTGACGGCGCGCAGACGGCAGCGCCTAACTGCCATTCAGCTGCTGCATAAACATGCCGTTGTCGAAGTAGTCACGCCAGAACGTGATCTTGTCATTATTAACTTCGAACACACCGCTCACGGGTAAGGCTATCTCTCGATTTTTCATTGTGAAGCGATCGATACGTTCGTTCATCACAATATTGCCTGCGGCGGTCTGACGCACGATCTCGAACTTGACGGGCCCGACACTGTTAAAAAACGGCAGCAGAAATTCCCGCATCTTGTCGCGGCCACGCATATCGCCCAAAGGCACATTGTCGTAATAACAATCTTCCGCGACCCACGACATGGCCGCTTCCATGTCTTTGCGGTCGACGTCGGCGATGAAGTTATTGACGACCTGTTCAGCATTCATAATGACCTCCTTTGCGTTGAAAATAGGCTGTGCTGCGAAGTACTTTGATATCGATTGGGGCTGCTGTTTAATGCTCCGGTTTTCCTGACTTGCTCGTCTGCTGCATGATGTAGTCGGTCCACGCGATGCCGAGCGCCGAAAGAATGAAGGCCATATGGATAATCGTCTGCCACATCACACCCGTTTCCGTGGCCCGTGCACCTTCAAGCCCGATACTGCCAGCTTCGATGAAGGTCTTTAGCAGATGAATGGATGAAATGCCAATGATCGCCATGGCAAGCTTGACCTTCAAAACCGATGCATTGACGTGGCTGAGCCACTCCGGCTGATCAGGGTGCCCCTTCAGGTTCAGGCGCGAGACGAAGGTCTCATAACCGCCGACGATGACCATCATCAGCAAATTGGAAATCATCACCACGTCGATGAGGCCCAGCACGATGAGCATGATGCCCTGCTCGCCCAGGCTCGTGGCGCCGTAGATCAAGTGCCACAGTTCCTTCACGAAGACGATGACATACACGCCTTGCGCTGCGATCAAGCCGAGATACAAGGGCAATTGCATCCAGCGTGAGCTGAAAATAAGTTTGGCCAAAACGCTGCGTTGAGCGTCGCCTTCAGGGTGGAGATTGGTGGACATGGGGCGATAGGCCAGGTAGTTGTAGAAGCGCCGGGATCTTACCTCGCCAAACGCCTCACACACGACCTCGCGCAAACACGGCGTCGGGCGTAACAAAGACGATGAAACAAGGGTCGTCACGGCTCACGTATTCAAGTTGGCTCGTCAAGGTGGTGGCGAGCGCCGGCCAACACAACGCGGTCGACTCAGTGTCGGCTGGCACTGCGAAACACCCCTTTTGGAGAGCGGACAGTGCCCACTCGACTCGGTTAGTATCGGCGCAAGTGGAGCTTGTTTAGCTCGTCTTCAACTGTCGCGGCGCCTGCCTCGGCGCTCTGCCCACCCGCGATCTGAAAGGACCACAATCAATGACAACACCAAAAAACATTCTTGACGGCATTCGAGTACTGGACTTCTCGCAGGCGCTCGCCGGCCCGACCACCACCCGCCTCATGGCAGAGATGGGCGCCGAGGTGATCAAGGTCGAACTTGCGCCCAACGGCGAGGCCTCCCGTGCCCTGCCTTATCTGCGCAATGGCCGCTCGGGTTATTACATCCAGCAGAATCGCGGCAAAAAGAGCATCGCCATCGACCGCAAAGACCCGCGCTCCATCGAACTGGTCTTAAAAGTACTGGAGAAGTGTGACGTGCTGGTCGAAAACTTCGCCCCCGGCGCTATCGGCCGACTCGGCTTTGGTTGGGATGCTGTGCACAAGATCAATCCGCGTTTGATCATGGGCTCAATTTCAGCTTTTGGACAGACCGGGCCGCTGGCCTCTCTGCCTGGTTACGACTATATCGGCGCTGCTTATGCCGGCGTGCTGAGCATGATCGGTGAAGCCGACGGCCCGCCCTATTTTTACATGCTCGGCATTGGCGACGTGATGACCGGTACCCACCTGCTGGCGGCTATCAACGGCGCGCTGTTTTATCGCGAGCGTACCGGCCGTGGACAGTACGTCGAAGCGTCCTTACTTGATTCGTATTTTCATTGCCATGAAGTAAACGTGCAGGCCCACACCGCCTCGGGTGGCGAAATCAAACCTTTTCGTTGTGGTGCCCATCATTACGCCGTATCGCCGCTGGGCGTTTTTAAGTGCAAAGAAGGCTACGTCATCATCGCGGTGCTGCCCAATCAATGGCCAAATTTCTGCAAGGCGTTGGGCAACCCCGCCCTGGTGGACGACCCCCGCTTTGTCGATGGGCCTGCGCGGATCGCCAACCGTGAGGCGCTGAACACGCTTATTGAAGCGGCGCTGAGCAAATACGCCACCGCCATCGAAGCCGCCGAAGACTGGGGGTTTAATTACCACGTGCCCGTCGCGCCGATCCTCACGGTTGAGCAGGCGGTCAAGCACCCGCACTTGGTGGAGCGCGAAACTATTCGCACCGTGCATGACCCGGTGTTTGGCAGCTATCAGGTACCCGGCATGCCGCTGCGCTTTTCCGAAGGCCCGCGCCATCCCGACCTGCATGCCGCTTACATGGGTGAGCACAACGTTGATGTTTTTACGCAGTATGCCGGTGTTAGTGCAGAGCAAGTGCGCAAGCTCGAACAGGAAGGAGCATTGGTATCCAAGCGCGACCTGTAAAACCCTGCGCGGACCTTACTGCCGTCCGCGCGCGTTGCGGACGCGGGTGTTGTTGCCAGGCGCAGCAACGGTCAACCGGCAACCCGCCCATGGCGCGGTCGTTTGCCTGTTCAAGCTAACTTGAACGGGTAAGGCGTGAGGATGCAACCATGTTCGAACTGATGGCTGGTCTTGCTGTGTTTTTTGCAGCCCACACCTTCACCCTGTTTCGCGACATCCGTGGCGCGCTGGTCGCGCGTCTCGGCGCGCTGCCCTACCGCGGGTTGTATTCGCTCATTTCATTGTTTGGCTTTGTACTCATCGTGCACGGTTATGGCCAGGCGCCGCGCATCGACGTGTGGCTACCACCACCCGCTTTGCGTCATCTGACCGGGTTGCTCATGTTGCCGGTATTTGTGCTGCTGGTCGCCGCTTATGTGCCGGGGTATATCAAAGCGAAGCTGAGTAATCCGATGCTCCTGGCTCTCACGTCCTGGGCGTTGGCGCATCTGCTTAGTAATGGAGATCTGGCTTCGATGCTGTTGTTTGTGAGCTTCCTGCTGTATGCGGTGGTCGACCTCATTGCCGTCCAACACAGCGGACGCGGTGCGCAGATACGTGCGCCACGTGGGCTATTTGATGTGCTTGCGCTGGTGCTCGGTTTACTCATATACGGCGGGTTTGTCATGGGCCTGCATCAGATCCTGATGGGCGTGCCTGTCATCACTGGCTGACGGCTGCGCCTCGCGTCATGCCGGTGTAGAATTCGCCGCGCCGTTCCAGGCCCACCATCAGCGAGTTGCGATGTCTGCCGTCCTGCCCTCCACTGAAGACGAATCATTCCAGCGCCGCATTCTGCAGGGCGTCTCACGCACTTTCGCGCTGACCATTCCACAACTACCGCCCGGCCTCGATCGCGCGGTCTCCAATGCCTATCTGCTGTGTCGCATCGCCGATACCATCGAAGATGACGCCGGTCTTTCTTTTGAGGACAAGCGCCGCTACGCCGCCGAGTTCATGGCCATCGTTGAAGGGCGAAGCGCTGCCGAGGGTTTCGCTCGCGAACTAAGCCCACGCTTGGCTGCTCACGCCAGCGCCGCCGAACGCGAGTTGATTGCTCAAACACCACGGGTGACCCGCATCACCCACAGCTTCAATACACGCGTGCAGCACGCGATGGCGCGCTGCGTACGTATCATGGCGCAAGGCATGGTGTTTTATCAGGGCCAGGAGACCCTTGATGGGGTTGAGGATCAGGCTGCCCTGGATCGTTACTGCTACTACGTCGCAGGTGTGGTAGGCGAGATGCTGACGTCGCTGTTCTGCGATCACTGCCCGGAACTAGCCGCCCGTGAGACCGAAATGATGCATCTCGCCGTCTCGTTTGGTGAAGGCCTGCAGATGACCAATATCTTAAAAGACATCTGGGATGATCGTGCGCGCGGTGCATGTTGGCTGCCACGCGATCTATTTGCCGCCCAGGGGGTGGTGCTGAGCGATGTTGCGCCCGGCCAGGGCGGGCAAGCCTTTACGGACGCTCTAGGGCAGCTGTTAGCCATCGCCCATGGCCATCTGCGCAACGCCCTGCGTTACGCTTTGATTATCCCCGCCAGCGAACCCGGCATTCGACGTTTCTGCTTATGGGCGCTCGGCATGGCAGTGCTGACCTTACGCAAACTTGATGCTAAGCGTGATTTTGCCGATGGTCAGCAGGTAAAAATTTCACGTAAGGCGGTCAAAACAACCGTGCTTGCAACAAACTTGGTGGTGTCGTCCGACTGCTTGCTCACTGGCTTGTTTAAACTTGCTTCTGCCGGTCTACCGCAACGCCTTATCGCGACCCCGCTGGCCAGCGTCGCTGCGATTGCCGGCAGCCCGGCAGCGCGCTGATTGCAGCGCTGCTGGGCCACTACAGGGCATCCATGCGGGTCGGCATCGTTATCGCGCTCGCCTCAGAAGCAGGCACATTGCCGGCGCGTCAGGGCAGATTTTTAGCGCATGGCCGCTATCAGATCCAAGTGTCAGGTCCGGGCCCACAACGCGCGTCTGTGGCAGCGCGCGCATTGCTCGACGATGGCTGCGACGCGTTACTGAGCTTTGGTGTGTGTGGCGGGCTTGATCCTGCACTGCGCCCCGGCACGCTTGTCGTCGCCCACACCGTACACGGTGCCGATGGTGAGCTGCTGACCTGTGATGCCCAGCTGCGCACCGAACTTATGGCGCGACTGCGCTCGCGCCACCCGTATCACTGCGATATCTATGCAGCCCACACCCCGGTGCACGCCCAAGCCGACAAACGCGCACTGTGCAACGCCTTGCAGGTCGGCGCCGTCGATATGGAGTCGGCCGCGATCGGCCGCGTTGCGCACGCCCATGCGCTGCCCTTCGCAGTGCTGCGCTGTATTGCCGATCCAGCGGGTTTTACCTTGCCTTCTTGCGCGCTGGTCGGGATGGCAGACGATGGCAGCAGTCGCCCACTGGCGACGCTTGCGGCGCTGCTACGCCAGCCGCTGGAACTCGCTGCTCTGCTGCGGTTGGCGCTGTGGTACGGTGCCGCGCTGCGCGCCCTGCGGGGCGCGGGCGCACTGCTGTGCAAGTGATCGGTCGGTGACTGACAACATATAAATCTTTCGAACATGGGAACTAGCGATGAGTAACAAACCCTGGGATGCGCGTCTGGCAGCAGCATTGGTGCGCCCGGCTATGGGTTCGAGTTGGGTGCATCCCAATCATTTCACCACCCTGCGCCTGCTGGTCGGTGCCGCCGGCACCATCGCTTTTGCAACGGGGCAATGGCCCAATCTCGGCGCCGCTTTGGTGGTGTTGTCGAACTTCCTCGATCACACCGATGGCGAGTTCGCGCGTATGAGTGGTAAGACCAGTCGCTTTGGCCATTATTACGATCTGCTCTCCGATGCGCTGGTCACCGTTGGCCTCTTTGCAGGTATCGGTATCGGTGTCGGCTTGGCCCAGGACACCCACAGCACACTCGAAATCAACCTTGGTTTGTTGGCGGGCGGCGCCGTGGCGATCATTTTTTATCTGCGCACCAAGATGGAAGACGTCTACGGTAAGGACGCCACACGCCAAGCGCACTGGGCTGGTTTCGAGGCTGAAGACGTGCTGTACCTGATGCCGCTGGTGACGCTGTGTGATGGCCTGCAATGGTTTCTTTACGCCGCGGCTATAGGGGCGCCCCTGGCCTGTCTGGCCGCGGCGCTCACTTATCTGCGTGTCATGCGTGAGCCACGCGGGTCGCGCGCGTGACGGTACTGGTTACCGGTGCCACTGGCTTTCTTGGCAGTGCCGTAGCACGCCTGCTGTTGGCCGAAGGACATTCGGTCAGGCTACTGGTGCGGCCGACCAGCACCGGTGCCAATATCGAGGGTCTGCCGGTCGAAATCGCCTACGGCGACCTGCGCGATAGCGCGTCCCTGGTCTTGGCCTGCCAAAATTGCAGCGGCCTTTATCATGTCGCCGCTGACTATCGCCTGTGGGCACGCGACAGTAACGAGCTCTATCAGAGCAACGTTGAGGGCACCCGCGCACTGATGCTGGCCGCACTCGCGGCCGGCGTGGAGCGCATCGTTTATACCAGCAGCGTTGCGACCCTCGGTTATCACCGCGATGGTCGAGCGGCTGACGAAAACACCCCGGTCACCGTGGACGACATGATCGGACACTACAAACGCTCAAAGTTTCTCGCCGAACGGGTTGTTGATGAGCTGGTAGTAAGTCACCAGCTACCGGCCGTGATCGTCAATCCGTCGACGCCCATCGGCCCACGCGACATCAAGCCAACACCCACTGGTCGCGTGGTGCGCGACGCCGCGCGTGGTCGCATTCCGGCCTTTGTCGCCACCGGTCTTAATGTGGCGCACGTTGATGACGTCGCTGCTGGCCACCTGCTCGCGTTTGCCCACGGCACCATCGGTCGACGTTATATTCTGGGCGGTGAAGATCTTTCCTTGCGCGCCATCCTGACGCTGGTGGCACGCCTGGGTGGACGCAAACCGCCCACCATCGAGCTACCGCGCCGCGCGGTTTATCCGGTCGCGTGGGTATCACAATGGTTTGCGCGTCTGACTAATGGCCCTGAGCCGCAAGTCACCATCGATGCATTGCGCATGGCGGCCAAAAATATGTACTTCGATTCGAGCCGTGCGCGGCAGGAATTGGGTTATCAGAGTCGTCCCGCCAGTGAGGCCATCGCCGACGCTCTCGCATGGTTTCGCGCCCAGGGCATGTTGGCCTGAGCGCTTAGCTCACGAGCCAGCCGCATCCAACTCACCACGGGCATAACGCCGCGGACTGACCGCATAGGCACTGGCCAGACCCAAACTGAGCGCTATCCACAATACGTCGCGGCAGCGTCGAACCACCGCTGTGGCCACGCCGGCCGAGGGCACCCCGGTCAGCGCACCCACTGCGATCAGGAATGCACCTTCTTGCGCGCCTAGGCCGGCCGGAATAAAAAACGTGATGGTGCGAACGAGCTGTACCATGCACTCGATCATCCACACCTCGGCAAAGCTGAGCGGGTAACCGACAAAGGCCATAATCAGATATACCTCGAGCGCACCGAGCACCCAGTTTGTCATGGCGAATATCAAGGACCACAGCAAGCGCGGGCCGTGGCCGCGATAAAACGCTGCAAACTGGCGGTCGATGTCCTCGGCGGCTGCAATGCCACTGGCCAGACGCGCGCCAAAACGTGTGCCACGTAGCCAGCGCGCGACGTAGCTCGACAACTGCAGGTGTTGCATCAGAAAAAACACCACGGCCGATAACACAATAAAAACGAAACCGAGGATGGCCGCCAGCTTGTGACTATCCGTCACACGCTCATGCTGTAACAACATCGCCAGGCCAACACCAACGAACATCACCAAGGAAAACATGCTGGTGGTTTTGGCGATGACCAGAGACGCAGCGGTATCTCGCAGCGGGATCCCCCAGCGAGACTTGAGCAACCAGGCCTTGACGGGCTCGCCGCCCAACGACGCGGTGGGCGTAATGTTGTTATAGGCCTCGCCTATCATGCGCACGGCAAACGTGCGTGCCAGCCAGCGGCGCTCAAGCGGCACGGCCGGCAATACGATGTGCCAGCTCACGGCATCGGCACCGAAATACAGTGCATAGACCAGCATCACTGCGCCCATGCCAACAAAACCAACCCGTAATACTTGCTGCCAGAGTTCGTGCAGATCGGTTTTCAACAACACCACGCCCAGCAGCGCAAAGCCAATCAGCAGAAATACAAGCTTGGCAAATCTGAACATGGTTCTCCGCTTCACGGCCGTGGCGCGGACCGGCGTCCGCGTAGAGGTGGCGGACTATCGCACAGCCGCACCGCGCGAACCAAGCGACACAGCGCTCGAGCCAGGATGAATTCGTCCTACCGATAATTACGGTGTTATCCAACGAGTTGACCTATACAGCTGGACATTGCGAAGGATCCCCGGTATAAATCGAGGGATGGGACCGGCGGAATACACCAACCAAGATCTCTGGGAGATCCAAGTGCGCCCGGTGCAACGGGGCGAGGAGGCGCGTTATCAAGAGCAGATGGCGCGCCACCATTACCTAGGTGATCTGGCCAAGATTGGCCAAACGGTGTGGTACGTAGCGACTTGGCGTGAGCACTGGGTGGCGCAACTGAGCATGTCGGGCTCGGCGCTCAAATGCGCGGTTCGCGATCGCTGGATCGGCTGGGACTTTCGCTCGCAATACGGGCGGCTCAAGCTGATCGCCAACAACAGTCGCTTCCTGATCTTGCCGCACTGGCACCGACCGAACGTGGGTTCGCGCGTGCTATCGCTGACCGCGCGCCGGATCGTCGGCGATTGGCAGGAACGCTTTGGTCATCGTTTGCTGTTACTGGAGACCTTTGTCGATCCGCGGCGTTTTTACGGTGGGGTGTATCGCGCCGCCAACTGGATTGAACTGGGACTCACCCAAGGGTATCGGCGCACCCGGCAGGGCTACAGCGAGCAGGCTGAGGCCCCCAAGCGAGTGTTTGTTCGTGCCCTATGTCGCAATCCTCAAGTGCTCCTGACTCACCCTGATCGAACCTACCTTGAACTCACCGGAGGATCGAAGATCATGCTCACCGCCCAACTGATGCGCACCCTGCCTGATTTCTTTAACGACATTCCCGATCCGCGTCGCGCGCAAGGCCGGCGTCATCGTCTGGCGGTGGTGTTGGCAATCGCCGCCGGAGCCATCCTGTGCGGGATGCGCGGCTACAAGGCCATTGCTGGATGGGCCGAGGACTTGGGCGCCCAGGCCCGCGAGCGCTTTGGCTGCCGGCGCGAACAGGGCCGCTACCTGGTGCCCAGCGAGTCGATCATCCGTGATGTGCTCATTCGCGTTGATCCGGTTCTGCTCGATCGTGCGCTACAACAGTGGAATGCCGCCTTTGGCCAGGAAGACCACAGCCTGGCCATCGATGGCAAGACCATGTGCAACGCCATCGACGAACACGGGCAGCAAACGCACATCATGAGCGCCGTGGGCCATGAAACCGCCTTGTGCTACACCCAAAAAAAGTCGGCACCTTGCCCGTAGCGGGAGGGCAGCAGACCAAGCGAACCAATGAAATCGGGATGTTCATCCCACTACTGGATGGACTGGACATCCAGGGCAAGGACATCACCGCCGATGCCCTGCTCACGCAACGCAAACTGGCCAGCTATATCGTCGGGCGCGGGGCGCATTACCACTTCACGGTCAAAGGCAATCAAGCCACGCTGCAGAGCGATATCGCGCTTTTATTCCGGGCTCGAACCGTAGCCGATTTTGTCGAGATCTCCCCTGCGGACCACGGGCGGATCGAAACCCGGCGGATCTGGTGTAGTAGCGCGCTCAATGCCCACCTTGAGTTTCCTCACGTGGGTCAAGTGTTCCTGATCGAGCGCGAGGTGATCCACAAAAAGACCGGCAAGGTGAGCGTGGAAACCGCTGTGGGGATCACCAGCCGCCCTCCAGAACAAGCCAATCCTCAGCGTGTCCTGGCAACCAATCGTGGCCACTGGGCCATCGAGAACCGCTGCCACTATGTCATCGATTGGAACTTCGATGAGGATCGCTGCCGGATCCGCACCGGCTATGGTCCTGAAAATATCTCCCGCCTACGCCGCTTCGCGGTGGGCGCGATCCAATACATCTGCGCTGGAAAATCCAGCGTCGCAGAAAAAATGCGCCAGTTACACCGCAACACTCGCTTAGTCTTCGATTATCTGCGCATGACCAAAAACTCCACCCGCCCCCAAGCGCTATGACCGCGCATCGAGAACAAATTTACCGTGGCGCTCGAGCCCGTAGGTCAAGCTGCGGTTGCGGGCTGCGTGACAGCCAAGTAACCTTGCGCCGCATCGCCCTCGCCGTTCGTTTGCATCATGGTTTCTATTACTTTACCTGACTCCCCATCTCTCGATTGCTTGCGCGATCATCTGTCGGCCCTCGATCTGGCGGCGTTACACGGCCAATTCGAAGCCAATGATGAATTCCTGACCATTGAAAATTTCCTGCCTGAAACGGAGCTGCGGACGCTGCTCGCGGCGCTGCCGGCGCTGGAACCGCGTATTCATCGCAATTTTATTCCGGGCCATAAAAAAGGCGGCAGCATCTCGCGTTACGAAATGGATCACCATGCGCCGGCGTTTCTCACCTTCTATCGCAACAGCGCCCTGCTCACATTTCTTGAAGGATTATGCGGCCGTCCGCTCATGCACTGTCCGGCAGACGACCCCCACGCTTATGCGCTCTACTATTACACCGAGGCCGGCGATCACATCGGCTTTCACTACGACACGTCCTATTACAAGGGTGCACGTTATACGGTCCTGCTCGGGCTCGTTGACGACTCGAGTTGTCGTCTGGAATACGAATTGTTCCGCGCCAATGACCAGCGTGCGACCGTGAGCGGCGCGATTGGAATAACGCCCGGCACCTTGGTGGTTTTCAATGGCGATAAGGTCTGGCATCGTGTCACGCCGGCTGCCCACGGCGAGCGACGTGTGGTGTTAACCCTTGAATACCTCACCAGTCTCGGCATGCATCCCCTGCGGCGTTTTGTATCCAACATGAAAGACGCCATCGCCTACTTCGGCTTTCGCCAAGTTTTTTCCACAGCCAAGCGTCACTGAAACTGGCCGTGCACGCCATTATCCTCGCTGCAGGCGTTGGCCGGCGCTTGAATCAGGATCGTCCGCAGCCTAAATGCCTGCTCGAATTTGGCGGTTTGACGCTACTGGAACGACATTGCCGCAATCTCTCCGCCTGCGGTATAGCGCGCCTGAGCCTATGCGTCGGCTATGCAGCAGACCAGATTGCCGGCGCGCTGCGGGACATCGCGCAGCCAGCTGCGCTGCTGCATTACAACCCGCTTTATACTTTGGGTTCATCGGTCAGCTTATGGTCTGTGCGTCACGCCCTCGCCGGTGGTGACGATGTGGTATTGATGGATGCAGATGTGCTTTATCACCCCGATATCCTGCGCCGACTGGTGCGCAGTCCTGCCGCAAACTGCTTCCTCATGGATAGAGAATTTGCACCCGGCGACGAACCGGTCAAGATCTGCGTGGCGGGCAATCGCATTGTGGAGTTCCGCAAACGTATCGCGCCAGACCTGAGCTACGATTGCATCGGCGAATCGGTCGGCTTCTTCAAATTCGACGCGGCGACCGCCTTACGCCTGGCGCGCCTGATCGACGCTTATGTTGCCGACGGCCGTCGCGATCAGCCCCACGAAGAAGCGCTGCGCGATCTGGCGTTGGCCAGCGACGTCCACATCGACGTCGAAGACATTACCGGCCTGCCGTGGCTTGAAATCGATTTTCCTGAAGACCTGGTACGTGCCAATGATGAGGTGCTCCCTTTGATCGATGTCTCCTGATCACGACCCCGCAGCGCAGCAGCGCAGAACCACGCAATTACGTCGCATGCTCGCCAGCAATGAGATCGAGTTCATGCTCGAAGCGCATAACGGCATCAGTGCACGCATCGTCGAAGAAGCGGGCTTTAAAGGCATCTGGGCCAGCGGGCTGGCCTTGTCTGCACAATTTGGCGTGCGCGACAACAACGAGGCAAGCTGGACCCAGGTGGTCGACATGGTTGAGTTCATGGCCGATGTCACGCACATCCCCATTTTGCTCGACGGCGATACCGGCTATGGCAACTTCAACAACATGCGTCGCCTGGTGCGCAAACTCGAGCAACGCGGTATCGCCGGTGTGTGCATCGAGGACAAACTCTTTCCCAAGACCAATAGTTTTATTGACGGCGAACGCCAGGAACTCGCTGACATCGACGAATTCTGCGGCAAGATTGCGGCCGGCAAGGATTCCCAGAACGACGACGACTTCTGCGTGGTGGCGCGTATTGAGGCTTATATTGCCGGCTGGGACACCCGCGAAGCACTGCGGCGCGCCAGCGCTTATCACGCTGCCGGGGCCGATGCGATCCTCATTCATAGTGCCTGGTCTACACCGGATCAGATCCTCGAGTTCGCACGGGAGTGGGCTAATCGCGCGCCCCTGGTAATCGTGCCGACCAAGTACTACAGCACCCCGACGGGGGTATTTCGTGAGGCGCGCGTGAGTTTGGCAATCTGGGCCAATCACCTGATCCGCAGTGCGGTCGACGCGATGCAGGAGACCGCGCGGCAAATCTACGCTGACCAGACCCTGGTCGCCGTTGAGGATCAGATCGCCAGCGTCAAGGAAATATTCCGCCTGCAGGGCGCCGATGAGCTCGCGCAAGCGGAGCGTCGTTATGTTTACGAGACACGCCGTGAGTCGCGTGCCATCGTGCTGGCCGCCAGTCGCGGAGAAGGACTGGACGACCTCACCCGCGACCGTCCGAAAGTCATGTTGCCGGTCAACGGCAAACCGTTGTTGAAGCGTCTGGTTGACCGGTGTCGCAAGCAGCACATCGATTCAGTAGTCGTGGTGGCCGGTTATCAGGCCGAACACATTGATGTCGGTGGCATCGATATCGTGGTCAATCCGCACTATGCCAGCACTGGCGAACTTGCATCGCTGCAATGCGCGCGTCATCTGTTCCGCGACGATCTGGTTGTCATGTATGGCGATCTTCTTTTTCGCAGCTATGTGCTGCGTGGCCTCATGGAATCAGACCGCGAGCTGACGGTGGTGGTCGACTCGCAGTACGTCAATAAACCCGGTAAGCGCTCCCCCGATTTAGCCTACTGCAGTCTGGGCGACGACCGCTCGTTATGGGGTCAGGACGTGTTGCTCGAACACATCAGTGATGAGCACGACAAGCCGGGCATGACAGGCCATGGCCGCTGGATAGGCATGCTGCGTACACGCGCGCGCGGTCGTGAATGGCTGGAGCATGCACTGGACGATTTGCTGCGCTCGCCAGATTTTGCCCGATTGAGCATGGGTGACCTGCTCAATCACATTGTTGCGCAAGGTCATCCGGTGCGCGTTATCTATATTCACGGACACTGGCTCGATGTCAATTCATTACGGGATCTCGAACAAGCCGGCCACTTCACGGCCGGCCAACGCTGAGCGTCGTCTACCGTGATTCACGCTCGCGATTTTGTCGATGCAGCCCGCGCCCACGGGTTTAATTGTTACGCCGGCGTGCCTTGCTCATTTCTGACACCGTTCATTAATTACGTGATCGGTGCGCAGGGTTTACGTTACCTGTCTGCTGCCAATGAAGGTGACGCCGTAGCGATCGCTGCCGGGGCCTGGCTGGGTGGTCAACGGTCGGTCGCGATGATGCAGAACTCGGGCTTGGGTAATGCCGTCAGTCCACTTACCTCGCTGACTTATACCTTTCGCATCCCAATCCTGGTGGTGTGCACCCATCGCGGCGCACCGGGAGTTGCCGATGAACCTCAGCACGAATTGATGGGCGCGATTACGGAGCGGTTATTTGACACCATGGGCATAAGCTGGGCGACATTTCCGCGTGAAATCGCGGCCGTTGCGCCGGCACTGGATGTCATCGCTCAGCATATGCTGAGCACTTCACTGCCGTATGCCCTCATCATGCACAAAGGCACCTGCGAGACATTCGCCTTGGGCGCAAGTGCAAAACCCTTGCCACGCGCGAGTGTTACCGTGACCGGTAGCGGTCATCAACGCAGCGCGACACAACGCGCCAGTCGCGCCGCGGCGCTTGAACGGGTGCTTGCTGCGAGTAACGATGGGCGTACGGTCGTCATTGCCACCACTGGCTTCACCGGGCGCGAACTTTATGCTTTGGCCGATCGGCCCCAGCACTTTTATATGGTGGGGTCGATGGGATGTGCTTCGTCGCTGGGCCTGGGTTTAGCATTAGCGCGGCCAGACCTGCGCGTGCTGGTTATTGACGGCGATGGTGCGATGCTCATGCGCATGGGCAATCTCGCTACGCTGGGCGCCTATCGACCGCCCAATCTAATGCATGTAGTGCTGGACAACGAGGCCCACGACTCAACCGGCGCACAAGCAACTGTATCAGCAAGCACCGACTTCGCCGCGCTGGCGGCGGCCTGTGGTTATGGTCGCGTGGTGCGTAGCGACGACCTGATGGAACTTGATAACTTCTTTGCACAGCACGACAACATCACCACCGGCTTCATCCATATGAAGATCGCAACGGGCGCGCGCGAGGATCTGCCGCGCCCTGCCATTACGCCGCCGGAAGTACGCGCACGCTTCATGCGCCACATCGGCAGCGTTACATGAGAACCATACTTCTCAATCCAGGGCCGGTGACCTTGAGCGAGCGGGTGCGGGCCGCCTTACTCGGCCCCGATCTCTGTCATCGCGAAAGCGAATTCGCGACGCTGCAGGATGGCTTACGTCGCAAACTGCTGGAGGTATATTCCTTGCCTGCCGCCCACTGGGCCGCCGCGCTGCTGACTGGCTCGGGTACGGCGGCGGTCGAAGCCATGATCGCCAGTATGGTGCCCCGCGATGGGCGATTGCTGGTGGTAGAAAACGGTGTTTACGGCGAGCGCATTACACGTATCGCTGAGATTTATGGCATCGCCACCACGCGTGTGGCCACGGCCTGGGGTGGAGCCCTTGATCTGAATGCCATAAGCCAGGCCTTACGGGTGAACCGCCATAGCCACCTGGCCGTCGTGCACCACGAGACGACTACTGGGCGTTTGAACGATCTGGCCGCACTCGCGGCGCGGTGTCGCGAAACCGATGCGCAAATACTTCTCGACGGTGTCAGCAGTTTTGGCGCCGAACAGCTGGACTTCAGTGGCTGGCGCATCGCGGCTTGTGCGGCGACCGCCAATAAATGTCTGCATGGCGTGCCGGGTACTGCTTTTGTTGTACTCAATCGTCGCGCGCTGGCACAAGCACAGGTGACACGCTCGGTCTATTTTGATCTGCGTGAGTACGTCGCACGTCAAGATGGTCACGGCACACCGTTCACACAGTCGGTGCAGACCTTTTATGCGCTGGACGCGGCCTTAGACGAATTTATTGAGGCCGGCGGATGGCCTGCGCGCCAAGCCTTGTTTCGTCTGCGTATGGCCACAATTCGAAAGACCCTTGAGGCATTGGGCGTTCGCGCGCTGTTGCCTGAAGAGGAAACCTCGTGCGTATTGCACGCGTTTGAACTTCCTGCGGGTCGTACCTATCAAGCACTGCACGATGCGCTGAAGGCGCGCGGCTTCATCATTTATGCCGGCCAAGGCGCCTTATCTGAACGGGTGTTCCGCATATCGGCAATGGGAGATATCGGGGCGACCGATTTGGCCCGGCTGTGCCGGGCGCTGCAGGAAGTTCTGAGCTAAGCCCTCAAGCGCGCCGGGCAGCCGGCGCGGCCTGTTCGAGCGCAGCAATACGCGTACGCACAAATTGCTCAAAGCCGGCAGCATCGAGGCCGGCGTCGGTCAGCATCTCTTCGCGCGAACCGTGCTGAATAAGTCGGTCGGGCAGACCGCAGTTGGCGATCGTAACTTGCACGCCGTGGGCTGCCAGACATTCGTTCACAGCGCTGCCCGCGCCGCCAGCCACGACGTTCTCTTCGAAGGTCACCAAGAGCTCGTGACTGTGCGCTATCTCCAACACCATGGCCTCGTCGAGCGGTTTGACAAAACGCATATTGACTACCGTCAAATCAAGCATTTCTGCCACTTCCAATGCGGGCGCAAGCATCACGCCAAACGCCAGCACCGCAACACGACGCCCGCGTCGGCGCAGTTCGGCTTTGCCCAATGGCAAAGCACGCATTTCCTGTTCAATCGCCACACCCGGGCCCGTGCCGCGCGGGTATCGCACGGCCGCAGGACCATCGAGTGTGAAGCCGGTGAAGAGCATCTGCCGACATTCGTTTTCGTCCGACGGTGTCATCACGGTCATGTTGGGCAGGCAACGCATGAAGGAGATGTCGTAGCTGCCGTTATGCGTTGGACCATCAGCACCCACCAGGCCGGCCCGATCGAGGGCGAACAGCACGGGCAGATTCTGGTTGGCGACATCGTGAATGACTTGATCGTAACCACGCTGCAAAAAGGTCGAATAGATTGCCACCACGGGTTTTAAGCCATCACAAGCCATGCCCGCAGCGACGTTGACACTATGCTGCTCGGCAATAGCAACGTCGAAATAGCGTTGCGGGTATTCGCGCTCGTAACGCACAAGTCCTGAGCCTTCACGCATCGCCGGCGTGATTGCGACCAGTCGACGGTCAGCCGCCGCCATGTCGCAGATCCAGTTACCAAAGATATCGCTGTAATTGAGTGCCGGCTTTTTGCCCGAAACAACAATACCCTGCTGTGGATCGAAGGGACTGACACCGTGATACTTGACCGGGTCGGCTTCAGCCGGTGCGTAGCCTTTGCCCTTTTTGGTGATCACATGCAAAAGCTGCGGCCCGCGCAGATGCTGGACGTTACGCAGGGTGTGCAACAGAGCGTCCATGTCGTGGCCGTCGATCGGTCCGATGTAATTAAAACCGAACTCTTCAAACAACGTACCCGGTACGATCAAGCCTTTCACGTGCTCTTCGGCGCGGCGCGCCAGTTCCCACACCGACGGCATTTGCGACAGAACCTTCTTGCTGCCTTCGCGCACCGTGGTGTAGAGCTTACCCGAGAGTATCTGTGCAAACCGATTTGATAAGGCACCCACGTTGGGTGAAATCGACATGTTGTTGTCGTTCAAGATCACCAGCAGATCTGTGTCGCGATCTCCAGCGTGGTTCAAGGCCTCGAAGGCCACACCAGCGGTCATGGCGCCATCGCCAATAACGGCCACTGCGCGCCGATTGGAGCCGGTCAATTTGGCGGCAATGGCCATGCCCAGGGCGGCGCTAATAGATGTGCTCGAATGGCCGACACTAAAGGTGTCGTAAACGCTCTCTTCGCGCTTGGGAAAAGGGGCCAGGCCGCGGGCTTTGCGGATGGTGTGCAAGCGGTCTTTGCGGCCGGTAAGAATCTTATGTGGGTAAGCTTGATGACCAACATCCCACACGATGCGATCTTCCGGTGTGTTGTACAGGTAATGCAGAGCCACCGTGAGCTCGACCGAACCCAAACCAGCGGCGAAATGACCACCGCTGCTGCTGACTGATTCCAAAAGAAAGGCGCGAACCTCGGCAGCAACCTGTTCCAGAGCCGACTCAGGCAGTGCACGCAGGTCGGCGGGAAGGTCAATCTTATCGAGCAGTGGGTAATGCGAACTTTGTGTCATGGAGAGTCGATTCTCACCGCTACAAGCAACCCCGAGGGCCGCGGATTATGGGGAGCGCGTGGATGACTTACAAGCCAACTCGGGCGTACTTGAAATTAAGGGGAACAGCAAAGGCGGACGCTAGCAGCCTGTCGAACTTAGGACGAATCTGCTGCGACGATTCCCTAAGTCCGACAGGCTGCTAGATTGGGCTTGATCTGCGCTGCGCCTCGCGCCCAAATCCGTCCAGGTTCCGACCATGGGTCTGTACTTTTTTACATCGTTACAGTAAGGTTGCGCGCCATTGTGCTTCAAACTGCAATTATTTGAAACACAAAAAGAAATACCTGTTTAATTTATAGGGTTTAAGCATGTCCGTTCCTCTCATTCAGCAGTATCGCGTCGGTCGATATATCCTTGGGCAAAAGCTCAAGGGCATCAAGCGTTACCCGCTGGTGCTGATGTTGGAACCATTGTTCCGGTGCAATCTTGCCTGTGCAGGCTGCGGCAAGATCGATTACCCCGATGAAATTCTCGACAAGCGCCTGTCCTTTGAAGATTGCATGCGCTCGATCGACGAGTGCGGTGCGCCTGTCGTCTCTATCGCTGGCGGTGAACCCCTGATCCACAAAGACATCGTGCGCATCGCGCAAGGTTTCATCGAACGGAAGAAGTTTGTTTACCTTTGTACAAATGCGCTGCTGCTCGACAAAAAAATGGACGAGTTCGAGCCTAGCCCTTATCTGACCTTTTCTATTCACCTTGACGGTGGCCGTACCCGCCATGATGCTTCGGTGTGCCGTGATGGCGTTTACGACAAGTGCATCGAGGTCATAAAAAAGGCGCTGGCGCGCGGTTTCCGCGTTACTGCCAATTGCACTTTATTCCAGGGCGAAACCCCCGAAGAAGTGGCGCTCTTCATGGATGAGATGATGGCGCTGGAGCTTGAAGGTGTGACGATGGCGCCGGGCTACAACTATGAGCGCGCTCCGCAGCAGGACGTGTTCATGGGTCGGCAGCGCAGCAAGCAGTTGTTCCGCGACATTTTCCGTCTTGGGAAAGGCCGTCAGTGGCGCTTCAACCAGTCGTCGATGTATCTGGATTTCCTGGCCGGCAACCAGACTTATGAATGCACCCCGTGGGGCGCCGTAACGCGTAATGTGTTTGGCTGGCAAAAACCCTGCTACCTGCTGGTCGGTGAAGGTTATGCACCCAGCTATCGAGCGCTGATCGACGATACGCCATGGGAAAAGTACGGCACCGGTCGTAATCCGAAGTGCGACAACTGCATGATGCATTGCGGTTACGAAATGACCGCTGTCGACGATACGTTTGCCAATCCCCTGAAAGCGGCGCGCGTGGCATTGTTCGGGCCGCGTATCGACGGCCCGATGGCGCCCGAGCTGCCGTTCACATACGAACAAGATTCCGCAAGCAAACCGCGACTCGTAGTGTCCGGTGAAGCCAGTGGCGCCAGTTGCGGCACTAAACGCGTCGCCTGAGTAAATGCGTAGGTTGCCGCGTCGAGTTGTGCTCGCGCGGCTACGCATGCTGACAAGCTTCTTATGCTTTTGACTGCAACAGCTTTATCAGCTTTGCTGTGGCTGACCCTCCTGGCACTCCCTTGGCGGCCGTGGTCGACTGCCGAAAATTTAAAAGTTTTACCGGGCGCCCCACCAGTAGGCCTTACCGACATCACTGTGCTGATCCCCGCCCGCGACGAAGCCAGTTGCATCGCCGCCACCCTGCGTGCGCTCGCCACCCAGGGCAACATCGCAAAAATTGTGATGGTCGATGACCAAAGTAGCGATGGCACCGGCGCGGTAGCTCGCAGTTTGGGTCTGACAAATCTGCAGGTTCTTGATGGCACACCGCTGCCGGCCGGTTGGAGTGGCAAACTGTGGGCGCTGCAGCAGGCGTCGATCGAAGTCGAGACGCCCTACACCTTGCTGCTCGACGCCGACATTGAACTTGCCGCCGGCACGCTCGGCGCGCTCAAGAACCATATGACCGACAATATGCTGGCGCTTGCGTCGGTGATGGCGAGCCTGCATATGGGCAACGCTTGGGAAAAGCTTCTACTGGCGCCGTTCATTTACTTTTTTAAGCTTATTTATCCGTTTGCCTTGTCCAATCGGCCACGTTCACCGATTGCCGCTGCTGCCGGCGGCTGTGTGTTGCTGCGCACCGATATGCTGCGCGCTATCGGTGGCTTTGAAGCCCTGCGCGGCGCCATCATCGACGACTGCACACTCGCACAACGGGTAAAGCGTCATGGTGGGCGCACTTGGCTGGGTTTGAGCCGCCACGTTCGCGCTATTCGTCCCTATGAGACCTTGAGCAATATCTGGAACATGGTGGCCCGTACGGCCTTCACGCAACTGCGCTATTCCAATGCGCTGCTGGCGATTTGTTCGAGTATGCTCGGCCTGAGTTTTATCGTGCCGTGGGTTGGGCTGTGCAGTGGAGCGCCAACAACAATGCTTGCCGGGGTAGTAGCTTTGTTTGCCATGAGCGTGTCCTATTGGCCGACCGTCAAATACTACGGCCTGCGTCCATGGTGGGTAATGTCCTTAAGCGTCGCAGCCTGCCTGTTTCTGGCGATGACCTGGACCTCGGCCTGGCGTTACTGGTCAGGAGAGCGCAGCCGCTGGAAGAATCGCAGCTACGAAAAGACTTGAAATGGCTGGCACGCAGCTGTCGATGCGGATTATCGAACATCGATGCCGCAGTTGCTCAAACTTAACAAACGACACGCCCTGTCGCATCGCCCCGCTCCAGCGCGCGCCCTGCGACTCACCAGGATAAAACTAGTAATGCAAGCACTGAAACTAGCCGTAGTCACAACGCTGATGCTGTTCTCCTGCCTCGCTGCGGCAGTTGATGACAGCGAGGCCAAAGCCGTCGTTGAAAAACTGCACGAGTCGCTGCTCACGGCCATGCGTGGCGGCGCCCAGCTCGGCTTGAAGGGTCGAGAAGAATTGCTGGCGCCGGTGATAGAGAGCAGTTTTGATTTTGGATCGATTTGCCGCATTGTCACCGGCCGCTACTGGAAAAGCGCTAGTGATGAACAGAAATCGCGCTTCACGAGTGCCTTTAAGACGCTCAGCGTAGCGACTTATGCCAGTAATTTTTCGAGCTTTTCCGGCGAAAAATTTCAGACTGAGGGTAGCGAAGCTGATCACGAAGCGCTTATCGTGCGTACTACCCTGCGTCCGGCCAAGGGCGAGCCCGTGACCCTCAATTACCTGTTGCGCCAGGGCCACGATGGCTGGCGCATTATGAACGTGGTCGCCCAGGGTGTTTCAGACCTGTCGCTCAAGCGCGCCGACTACACGGCCGTTATCAAGAGCGAAGGCTTTGATTCCCTGATTAACCGCCTGGAAAAAAAGACCGCTGAAATGGGTAAGGGTTCGTAGGCGGTCAGGTGCCGGCCTTAGTGCGGATTAACAACGAGTGTGGCAATATCCACCACGATTTTTCCAAGCCTGTGGAACTTCCAACATGACTGAGTTCAGTGCACTGTCGCGCCTGATTCCTGCGACCCTAGTCCTGCTTACTCTCGCCGGATGCGCGTCAACCGACATCGCCAAAAACAATGGCGATCCCTACGAGAATGTGAACCGCAAGGTCTATTCATTCAATGACACGCTGGACAAAAGTTTTTTTGAGCCAGTGGCAAAAAAATACGCGCAGTACACGCCGAGTCCGGTTCGCAGCGGCATTACGAACTTCTTCGACAATACCGGTTATCTGAATACCATTGCGAACGATTTGCTGCAGGGCAAGTTTGGACAGACAGCGCACGATTCCGGGCGATTCCTGGTTAACAGCACTATCGGCATCGGTGGCTTGTTCGACCCGGCGACGAGCATGGGGTTAAAACAAAACAGTGAAGACCTCGGCCAGACTTTTGGCAAATGGGGCGCCAAAGAAGGCACGTACCTCATGCTGCCGCTGATGGGACCAAGTTCAGCGCGAGATGTGACCTCGCCAGTGATGAGTTTATTGCTTAATCCCCTGACCTATTTCGCCTCAGTGGTGACGATTCCTGCCGGCGTTGTCAGCGTGGTTAATGCCCGCGCCAATCTACTCGACGCCTCGCGCATTCGAGATCAGGCGGCACTGGACCCCTACACCTTCGTCCGTGAAGCCTGGCGCCAGCAGCGCGAATACGACATCTACGACGGCAACCCGCCCGGCGACGGCTACGAGGATTACATCGAGGATCAAGATCACGGCGCGGTTCTGCGCGTCTATTAGGTACCTGCCCGTGTGCCGAGGTCGCGCGCCACACCGGTTCGCGACCATCGCACCAGACTCAATCAAGAGCTGCCGCCAGAACCTCCAACCAATGCCGTACTGGCACCGCAGCCCGCGCCGCCAAATGCAATTGACAGCCGATATTGGCGGTGACTATTACGCTGGGCGCCTGCGTCATGAGGTTGACCAGCTTGCGGGTCCGTAATTCGTCCGCCATGGCCGGCTGCAGGAGCGAGTAACTACCCGCCGAGCCGCAGCACAAATGGCTGTCGGCCACTGACTGGACGTCCCAACCCAGGGCTTGCAACAGGGGTTCTATACGTCCGCCGAGGCGTTGTCCGTGTTGCAAGGTACATGGCGTCTGCACCGCGACGCATTGCCCGCGACCGTTAACGTGGGCGCGCAATTGTTCACTGTCGACCAGTTCAATCGGGTCCCGCACCAAGGCGACGACGCGTGCTGCGCGCGGACCATAGTCCGCATCGGCGCTCAACAACTGTGCGTAATCGCGCAACTGCACACCACAACCGGAGGAAGTCGCCATAATGGCTTCGGCGCCGGCCTCAATCGCCGGCCACCAGGCGTCGATGTTGGCTTTGGCAATACGCACCGCGACCGGCTCATCTCCCAAGTGATAAGGCAAAGCGCCACAACACGCGACGCCGGGGTGCCGTTCAAGCGTGACACCCAGTCGGTCAAACACGCGCTCTGCCGCGGCATCAATGCTGGGATTCAACACCGCTTGGGCGCAGCCCCCTAACAGCAAAACGCGCCTCACGCGCGCGGTAGCCTCGAACGCCGGCGGTGGATCGGACAGGTTATATAAACGCGTGACCATCTCAGGCAATACCGGCCTCAGCCAGCGGCCGAGTGCGACCATCGCGCGCCAGCGTCGCGGGTAAGGGATCAATGCGATTAACAACGCGCGTATCAAGCGTTGCCAACGGGAGAGACCTGCCGCGGCATGCACACGCGGCCTGACCAGATCGAGTAACCGTCCGTAACGCACACCCGACGGACAAGTGGTCTCGCAACTGCGACAGCCAAGGCATCGATCAAGATGACTGCGGGTGGCATGCCCTGCGGTGTCAGCTTCCAGCCATGACTTCATGAGATAGATGCGCCCACGAGGCCCATCAAGCTCATCGCCGGTCACCTGATAAGTAGGACAGGTGGCATTGCAAAAACCGCAGTGCACGCAGCTGCGCACGATAGACGCCGCCTCGGTCGCGACCACGTCGTTACGCAAAGTATCGTTAAGCAGGCTGCGCACAGTGTTCTACAACCAATCGTAAAGTCGGCCGGGATTGAATATGCGTTTGGGATCGAGTGCAAACTTCACGCGCTGCATGAGTTGGCGTAGCGGCGCGCTCGGTGAGGCGAAGGGCGCATCGCAGGCCGAGAAACAACTCGCATGACCACCCAGTGCCGCCGCGTAATCCCGTAATGACAGATCACCTGACTCGGCATGCAGCCAGCGTTGGGCGCCACCCCAATCCTGGATCACGAGACCATGACCATCGGGATCCGGTGCGGCAGGTGGCACACTCAAACGCCACAACGGGCGATGATCCTCGCTGAAGAAGGGCAGCTGCAGATCTTTGAGAGCAGGCCAATAACCACTGTCCTCAACCACCTTGTCGGGCGCCAGTTGCGTGATGCCATGGACCACTGCTTGCGGACTGCCAGCGGCGCGCAGACGTAGTATATCTCCGTCATAACTCAAGGCCGTGATGGGCCAGGGCGCTTGCGCCAGTGCCACCATGCGCTCGCGGGCAGCACTCGGCTGCAGCTGCCATTCCAGCGTGCAGTGGCGACGTGCCGACGGGATGACCCGCAGCGAGGCCTGCACGATAAGACCCAGCGAACCGAGCGAACCGGCAAGAAGCCGCGATACATCGAAGCCCGCGACGTTTTTCATAACTTGTCCGCCAAAGCGCAACAGTTCGCCGCGACCATCGAGCAATTCGATACCCAGCACAAAATCCCGCACTGCGCCGTGGTAGGGGCGCGCGGGCCCGGATAAGCCACTCGCGACCACACCGCCCAGCGTTGCGCTGCCGCCAAAATGGGGCGGTTCAAAACCGAGCATCTGGTCGTGCACCGCCAGTGCCGCTTCGATTTCCGAAAGCGGTGTGCCAGCCCGAGCGGTAATCACAAGCTCGCTTGGTTCGTAGGCCACGATGCCCGCACAGGAACGGGTGTCGAGCACCTCACCGCGCACCGCGCGACCGTAGAAGGCTTTACTGCCGCCGCCTCGGATCTGCAGAGAGTTGCCAGCGGTAGCTGCGGCGCGGATGCGGGCCGCGAGCTCACCGATTGCGGCGTCGGAAATGTTCGAGCGCACGCCGCTGGTCTCAGGCTCGTGCGAGGTCATGTTGATCGCTCAGCCGCTGGAATCGCGGGTGATGATCGGGGTGCTTACCGCGACGTCGGCATTCTGTCCGCGTTGTCGCAGCAGATGATCGAGCAAAACCAATGCGACCATTGCTTCGGCGATCGGCACCGCGCGGATGCCCACACACGGATCATGGCGACCGAGGGTGGCAATCGAAGTCGCGCCGCCGTCAATGTTGATGGTCTCACCGTCGAGACGAATGCTGGAAGTCGGCTTGAGCGCGATGCTGGCAATGATGTCCTGACCGGTGGAAATCCCGCCCAGAATGCCGCCGGCATGATTGCTGGCAAAACCACGCGGGGACATGGCGTCGCGATGGGCACTGCCTTTCTGTTCCACCACGGCAAAACCATCGCCGATCTCCACCGCGCGCACTGCGTTGATACTCATCAAAGCTTTGGCGAGATCGGCGTCGAGACGATCAAACACCGGCTCGCCCCAACCCGGCGCCAGGCCACTGGCGATGACGGTCACCCGCGCACCGATCGAATCCCCTTCTTTGCGCAGCGCATCCATGTAGGCCTCAAGTTCAGGGACTCGGGCGGGCTCGGCACAAAAAAACGGATTGTTGTCGACCGCGTCTAAATTCTCACAGGCAAGGTGGACAGGCCCCAGTTGCGCAAGATATCCGGCCACCTTCACACCGCAGCACTGCGCCAGATATTTTTTTGCAATGGCACCCGCCGCTACCCGCATACAGGTTTCGCGCGCCGACGCACGGCCGCCGCCGCGATAATCGCGCACGCCGTATTTCTGAATGTAGGTGTAGTCGGCGTGACCCGGCCGGAATTTGTCCTGGATATTCGAATAGTCCTTGGATTTCTGATCAGTGTTTTCGATCAGCAGACCAATGGGCGTGCCGGTGGTGCGACCTTCGAAGACCCCGGACAAAATCTGCACACGATCTTCTTCGCGACGTTGCGTGGTATGCCGGGACTGACCTGGCTTGCGTCGATCAAGATCGTGTTGGAGATCAGCCTCGCATAGCTCCAGCCCCGGCGGACACCCATCCACAATACCGACGTAAGCTGGGCCATGGCTTTCGCCTGCGGTGCTCAGAGAAAATAGTTTTCCAATCGTGTTGCCGGCCATGGGAGCATTCTAGCAGGCTATACCCGAGCACAAACCCGCTACGGGACAATCAAACGCAGTGAATTCACAGGGCGCGAACCAGATCTTCACGGGGGATCACGAACACTCCTTCCCCACCGTGCTCGAACTCTATCCAGGTCAATGGCAAGTGCGCGTAGCGCTGGTCGACAGCGGGCGCTATCTCGCCGACCTCCATTATCAGAACGCCATGAGGTGCAAGATGAGCAGCGGCACCGGCCAATATGCCGTCTACACAAGCAAAGCCATCACTACCGGCCGCCAGCGCCATGGCCGGTTCTTCGCGATACTCCTGCGGCAGTTCGGGCAATCGGGCGATGGGCACGTAGGGTGGATTGCTCACGATCAGGTCGTACTGCCCACCATCGACGGGAAACAGATCTGCCTCCACCAGCCGCACACGCGCATCGAGCCCGTAGCGCGCACGGTTGATTGCGGCAACGGCCAAGGCATCAACACTCAAATCCGTTGCGTCGACCTCGGCTGCGGGGAACACCAGCGCACAGGCCACTGCAATACAACCACTACCGGTGCCGATGTCGAGGATGCGCGCGACCTTGTCCGCCTGCAGCCAGGGTTCAAAGCGCGCGTTGATCAATTCGGCAAGCGGTGAACGTGGCACCAACACGCGTTCGTCAACATAAAACTCATGGCCGGCAAACCACATACGCTGGGTGAGATAGGCCGCTGGACAGCGTCGCTCCAGACGCAGCGCGAGCAGATTTTCAGCAGCAGCGCGACTGGCCTCATCGAGCGGCTTGTCGAGCACGTCGTCACCGGCATCCGACGGTAACCCGACGGCGTGCAAAACCAGGAAAGCCGCCTCGTCCAAAGCATTGTCAGTGCCGTGACCAAAAAACAAACCTGCCCGGCGAAAGCGCCGCGCTGCACTGTTGATCAGCGCGCGCGGCGTAAGCGGCAACGAAGCACCTTTAGCCACGCGTGGCAGCCAGTTCAAGCACCACGTCGTTCATGCGTTTAACAAAGCCGGCCGGGTCGTCGAGTTTGCCGCCCTCGGCCAGGATTGACTGTTCGAACAATAAGCTCGCCCAGTTGCCAAACTGCTGCTCGTCGCGCATGTGATCCATGAACTTGATCATCGGATGTTCGATGTTCAGCTCAAGAATGCGTTTGGCTGCCGGCACGTCTTGGCCCGCAGCCTTGAGCATGCGCTCGAGATTGGCGCTCATCGCTTCCTGCGCCGACACCAGGCAAGCCGGCGAGCTGGTCAGCCGCTGGCTGCGCTTGACGTCTTCAACGCGCGAGTCCAACGCGGCTTTGATGCGCTTTAAAAGTGGGCTTGCCGCTTCGTCCTGCGGCGAATCGGCTTCTTGTTCGGCAGCGGGTTTGATCTCAGCGTGCACCACTGACTTCAGGGTTTTGCCCTCGAACTCGCCGAGGTGAGTAACCAGCCACTCGTCTATCGGCTCGTGCATCAGCAGCACTTCGATACCTGCATTGCGGAAATATTCCAGATGTGGACTGTTGCGCGCCGTGGAAAAACCCTCGGCGACGATGTAGTAAATCGCCTCCTGATCGGCTTTCATGCGCGACACATAAGTCGCCAAACTGACGTCTGGTGTTTCGGCATCGCTGTGGGTGCTGGCAAAACGTAACAGTTTGGCAATACGTTCACGGTTGGCAAAATCCTCGATCACGCCCTCTTTCAGCACCCGGCCAAAGGCTTCCCAGAACTTGGCGTAGTCCTCACCCTCAGCGAGGGTTTCAATCATGCCCAGCACTTTTTTGACCGACGCGCTGCGGATGGTTTCGAGCGTCTTGTTGTGTTGCAGGATTTCACGCGACACGTTGAGCGGCAAATCATTGGTGTCGATTACACCGCGCACAAAGCGCAGGTAACGCGGCATAAGCTTCTCAGCATCGTCCATGATGAACACGCGTTGCACGTACAGCTTCACGCCGTGTTTAACTTCACGATCCCATAGGTCAAAAGGCGGGCGGGCGGGCAGGTAGAACAGGGTTGTGTATTCGTTTTTGCCCTCAACTTTGGAGTGCAGCCAACTGCTTGGATCACCGAAGTCGTGGGAGACGTGTTTGTAGAACGCCTTGTACTCCTCGTCGGTGATTTCGTTTTTAGAGCGACGCCACAAAGCGGTGGCCTGGTTGATGGTTTCCCAGCCCTTTTCTTCGCCGGTCTGCGCCATCTTGATTGGTATGGAGATATGGTCGGAGTAGCGCTTGGCAATCTCGCGCAGACGATAGGCGTTGGCGAGATCCTTTGCGTCGTCTTTCAGGTGCAGCAAAATTTCGGTGCCGCGTTTATTGGCCAGCACGGTCTCGACGGAAAATTCGCCCTTGCCGTCAGATTCCCAGCGCACACCTTCTTGTGGGGAGAGCCCAGCTTTGCGCGAGGTCACGGTGACCTTGTCAGCGACAATAAAACCGGCATAAAAGCCAACACCAAATTGGCCGATGAGTTGCGAATCCTGACGCGCGTCGCCGGACAAGGCGCCAAAAAATTCACGAGTGCCTGACTTGGCGATGGTGCCGAGATTGTCAACTGCCTCGTCGCGTGTCATGCCAATGCCGTTGTCGCGTACGGTAATGGTGCCATCGCTCTCGTTAAATTCGATTTCGACGGCGAGTTCGGCCTCACCCTCGTAGAGGCTGTCATTTGACAGCGCCGCAAAGCGCAGCTTATCGGCCGCGTCAGCGGCGTTGGAAACCAACTCGCGCAGAAATATCTCGCGGTTGCTGTACAAGGAATTGATTACGAGATCGAGTAGTTGGCTGACTTCCGACTGGAAGCCGCGTTGTTCTTTGGCTGTATCGAGCGCCATGACTGTCCTCTGTGGGTCGCGGGGTGAGGCGGGCAAGCTATGGGCGCGCGCGCGGGATTTCAAGCCCCTTGATCGTGCGAGCGTGTGGCACGCGCTACCATAGACGCCTTCGGCCGCGACTGTGCGGCTTCGATTTTCCCTGGACAGCGTCGGCTTGCTGCGACACTGGCCGCAGCCGATCATCTACACAATGCCCACCGAAAAAGCCGCTAATTCGCCCGTAATGCAGCAGTATCTCGGCATCAAAGCCGAGCATCCCAATACCCTGCTGTTTTATCGCATGGGCGACTTTTACGAGTTGTTCTTCGATGATGCCAAGCGCGTCGCCGCGCTGCTGGATCTGACCCTGACTGCGCGTGGCACCAGCGAAGGACAACCGATCCCCATGGCCGGGGTGCCGTTTCACGCCGCTGACCCTTACCTCGCGCGGTTATTGAAGCTTGGCGAATCGGTCGCAATCTGCGAGCAGATTGGTGACCCTGCACAATCGCGTGGCCCCGTAGCACGCCAAGTCACGCGCATTTTGACGCCGGGCACGGTGACAGATGAATCACTGCTGGAAGCTCGCCGCGACACCTTGATTGCCGCCTTGGTGATGGTCGGCGAGCTGGCCGGACTGGCCTGGCTGGATATCGGTGCCGGACGCTTCCTGGTCTGCGAAACCGCTGACCGCGCTGCGCTCGAAGCGGAGCTCGAACGCTTGCAACCGGCGGAACTGCTGGTAGCCGACGAACAACGAGGGCAGCTGCCGGCAGAATGGGCGGCACGCGCGTTAGCGTTACCCGCATGGCGCTTCGACGTCGCTGCGGCGCGGCGAAAACTGTGCCAGCAGTTCGGCGTCGCAGAGCTGCACGGCTACGGCTGCGCGGATTTAAAAGCGGCCATCGGTGCGGCCGGCGCGGTGCTGACCTATTGCCAAGAGATGCACGGCGGTGCACTCGGCCATGTGCTCGCTCTGGCGGTCGAACGCCCGCAAGACGCCCTGCATCTCGACCCTGCCACGCGCCGCAATCTCGAGATCACCCACGCACTTTCAGGGCAAGACGCCCACACCCTGGTCGCCGTTTTCGATACCACTGGCACCGCCATGGGCGGACGCTTGTTCAGGCGCTGGCTGCAACGCCCGCTGCGTGACCATCACATTCTGCGTTTACGCCAACAGGCAGTGACGATGTTGGTGGAACGCCACGATCTCGTTGCTTTGCGCGGCGCATTGCGCCAGATCCACGACATTGAACGCATCGTCACTCGGGTTGCCATGGGTAGCGCTCGTCCGCGGGATCTGGCCCGCCTGCGCGATGCCTTGGGCGTGCTGCCGAGCCTACGCGGCCTGGTGCTGAGCGAACTGAGTCCTCACCTCGATGCGTTGCGCGAACGAGTCAAAGAGTTGCCAACCACCCGCGCTCTGCTCGAGCGCGCTTTAGTTGAGTCGCCGGCGCATCTCATTCGCGATGGTGGCGTGCTGGCGCCGGGATACGACGAACAGTTGGACGAGTTGCGCAATGCCAGCGCCGATGCTGACGCCTATCTGCTGGCACTGGAACAGCGCGAACGCGAACGCAGCGGCATTGCCAATCTCAAGGTCGGTTACAACCGCGTGCATGGTTATTACATCGAAATCAGCCGCGCCCAGGCCGAACGTGCGCCCGCTGATTACACGCGCCGTCAGACGCTCAAGGGCGTAGAACGTTACATCACGCCAGAACTGAAGGGTTTCGAGACCCACATCCTCACGGCGGCCGATCGCGCCCTGCGTCGGGAACGCGAACTCTACGAAAGCCTGCTCGCGGCCCTGCTGCCCGACGTTCCGGTGTTGCAAGTAAGCAGTGCGGCACTGGCGGAACTGGATGTGCTCGCCAGTTTCGCCGAACGTGCCGAAACGCTGCAGTTATGCGCGCCCAGCTTCTGTGCCGAACCTAAACTCAGCATTCGCGCTGGGCGTCACCCACTTGTCGAACAATTCCAGGACACGCCCTTCGTCGCCAACGATCTGGACTTGCACGACACACGACGTCTGCTGCTGATCACAGGCCCCAATATGGGCGGTAAATCGACCTATATGCGGCAAGCGGCGCTGATCACCCTGCTGGCTCATATCGGCAGTTTTGTGCCGGCGCAAGCCGTGGTGCTGGGCCCCATTGACGCCATTTATTCGCGCATTGGCGCCGGCGACAATCTCGCTGGTGGCCAGAGCACCTTCATGGTGGAGATGGCCGAAACCGCCTATATCCTCCACCACGCGACAGCCGCCAGCCTGGTCATCGTCGATGAGATTGGGCGCGGCACGAGTACCTATGACGGCATGTCCCTGGCCTGGGCAGCGGCCGAACACCTGGCCGCGCAGAATCGCGCGTTTACGCTATTTGCCACCCATTATTTTGAGCTGACAGCGCTTGCCGATGAAGTGGCGACGGTCGCAAACGTGCGCCTCGATGCGGTAGAACACGGCGAAGACGTGGTGTTCATGCACAGCGTCAGCGAAGGACCGGCCGACCGCAGTTTCGGCATCGCCGTTGCGCGCCGCGCGGGTGTGCCAGGGACTGTCATTGCGCGCGCCCGCGCCTTGCTGCGCAACCTGGAGCGGCGTCACCCGCAGCAGACCGGCGAAGAGTTGCCACAACTGCCCCTGTTCGATCGCCCTCATCCCGCGCTCGAGGCCTTGACCGCCCTGGATCCGGACTCCCTGTCACCGCGCGAAGCGCTGGCAACGCTGTATCGACTGCGCGCCCTGCTCGACAACTCATGAAGTGTTTGGCTAGACGCTGCCGACAGATATACTGCGCGCCTCCAGTTATTGACGAAGAGCAGCCATGACGTTTGTTGTTGTAGAAAACTGTATCAAGTGCAAGTACACAGATTGTGTCGAGGTGTGCCCGGTCGACTGTTTTCACGAGGGGCCGAACATGCTCGTGATCGACCCGGACGAGTGCATCGATTGCACTTTGTGCGAGCCCGAATGCCCGGTCGAAGCGATCAAGTCAGAAGACGACCTGACCGATGACGAGCAGCAATATCTGGCACTAAACGCTGAGCTGGCCCAGCAATGGCCCGTGATCAGCGAAATGAAGGACGCGGCCGACGACGCCGACGAGTGGAAAGGCAAGCCCGCCAAACTCCAGCTTCTAGAACGCTGATCCAGACGGCCAGACGGCATCTCCCTCGTCTGGCTCACCGATGCCGATTGAAAGTGGACCGGGGCTGCCCATCCGTGGACAGCCCCTGGCCCGTCGTCTTCACCCGCACACCTGCTAGGGGTCTCGGGAATGCCATCCGTGGCGACGACCGGTGCGTTGCTGTGGGCGCACCTGCAGTTAATTTGGCCACGGCGAGGCAGATTTAACCTAATCGCTGCATCACCCAGTTTTTAGCGTGAAATGTTGCGTATATTCAATAGGTTCCTTTAATTTTTCCGGCCGGCAACGGACGCTGGGCAAATCCCACAGGAATTTTTCCTGCCGTAAGTGCGGCGATATCCCCTCCCGCTCTAGGCCAATGTGCAAAGCCTGACCGTAAGGCCTACCCCATAGGCTGCCGCTGACTACAAGAAGCAGAGACGCTCGAAAGAATTCCTCAACAAGTCGCATCGCGAACGTGATACTCGCGCAGCAACATGCACCGTTTAGCAATAAGCGAATGAGCTGCGTAATCGCGCCAGCACAGGGACGCGCTGTCGCAAGCAGGCCATCGAAGCCGCAGTTTCCTTCACCACTACGTGGCCGAGGAGGAGCGCAAAGTGATGACGAGCGCTG
>JAYUQF010000160.1:0-1892 GCA_043756885.1 Pseudomonadota bacterium | reverse complement strand
ATCTGGCGACACTGGACGCCGCGAAGATGCGCCACTATCGCGCCCAGTTACAAGTCGTGTTTCAGGATCCGGTGGCCTCGATGAATCCGCGCATGATTGTTGGCGACATCATTAAAGAAGGAATGTTGGCGCAAAATATTGGCACGAGCACACAGGATCGCGATCGACGTGTGGCCGAGCTCCTGGAACAGGTCGGACTTGAGCTCAGTCATGCCCAGCGTTACCCCCATGAATTTTCCGGCGGGCAGCGCCAACGGATCTGTATCGCGCGGGCCTTGGCCGTGGAGCCTCGATTGCTGGTCTGTGATGAGCCGACGTCGGCGCTGGATGTATCGGTGCAAGCCCAGATCCTGGCGCTGTTACGCGATCTCCAGGAACGACTGGGGCTGAGTTATTTATTTGTGACTCACAACATCGGCGTGGTGGCCTACATCGCCCATCATGTTGCAGTCATGCAAAGCGGACGTATCGTCGAGCAGGGCACCGTCGAGGAGGTGCTGCACCGTCCGCGCCACGATTACACTCGCCAGCTGTTAGCGGCGGTACCGCTCATCGGTCAGGTGGCCTGAAGCGCTCGACTCAGCGTGGCGCTCAATGCCCGCTCCGCGAGACGAGTGGGCACGTGGCGTGATCGTGTCGGTACGACAACTAGGCATCGACCTGCGCGCCATCATCTCGGTGGGCGCGCCGCTCATCATCAATAATCTGTCCAGCATCGGTGTCGGTGTGGCCGACACCTTGATGGCCTCGCGGCTTGGTACCCAGCAGCTCGCCGGCCTGGCCATCGGCAACGGCGTGTGGATAGCGCTGTTTCTGCTTGGGCTAGGCACGCTAATGGCCCTTGGTCCGACTGTGGCCCAGCATTTTGGCGCTGGGCGAGATCATGAAATCGGCCACGATACGCGCCAGGGCCTATGGCTCGCGTTGTTAATGTCGCTGACGGTTATCGTCATCATGCGGCATATGGCGCCGCTGTTCATCGCCGTAGGCATTGAGCACGAAGTGGCGGTGTTGGCCCAGCGCTATCTCGACTGGCTGTCATGGGGCGTACCAGGCGCCTATGGTTATCACACCTTGAAGCAGATGAACGAGGGTATTGGCCGCACGGTGCCGATCATGGTGGTGGTCACGGCCGTGCTGCCCCTCAACGTGCTGCTCAACTACGGTCTGCTGTTTGGAAATCTTGGCTTACCGGCTATCGGTGCACCCGGCTGCGGACTCGGCAGCGCGATCAGTTTCTGGGTGATGTTCGTCCTGCTGGGTGCGCACACGCTTTCTTCACCTCGCTATCGGCCCTTCCACCTGTGGCGTGAAATCGAACGCCCCGATGGCGCGGCGCTGCAACGATTGGTGACGCTCGGTCTACCGATAGGTGGGTCTTTATTTTTGCAGTCGGGTCTGTTCACTGCGGTTGCGATGCTGATGGGTACACTTGGCAGCGCGGCGGTGGCCGCACATCAAATCACGCTCAACTATTGCGGCATCGTTTTCATGGTGCCCCTGGGGTTAGCCATGGCGCTGACCGTGCGTGTGGGTCAGGCTGTCGGTCGCCAGGATCTCGATGCAGCGCAACGGATCGGTTTCACCGGCTTCGCCCTGTGCGCGCTGTGCACCTGCATCGCGGCTGTCACTACGCTGGTGTTTGCACCTGACATCATTGCCATTTATACGCAAGATGCACAGGTAACGGCCATCGCACTCACCTTGTTCAAGGTAGGGGCGGGTCTGCAATTAGCCGACGGTTTGCAAGCGGCAGCCTCGTTTGCACTGCGCGGTCTGAAAGACACCCGTGTGCCTTTGCTGCTCAATACGCTCAATTACTGGGGTTTAGGCTTCACGCTCGCCTATGTACTGGGTTTTAGCGCAGATGCCGGCCCGGCCGGCATCTGGAC
>JAYUQF010000159.1:0-13959 GCA_043756885.1 Pseudomonadota bacterium | reverse complement strand
CCGCGCGCAAGGGCCACAGCTTTAAACTCGATCGCGCCGGCTATGGCGCTTTCGAAGCCGCTTTCCCGTTTGAGGAAACGCCTGATCAATTGGATGCCATCAGCGCCGTACAGGCCGATATGCAGGGCGATCAGCCGATGGACCGCCTGGTGTGTGGCGATGTCGGTTTCGGCAAAACCGAAGTTGCGATGCGTGCGGCCTTCATCGCCGTCAATGATGGACATCAAGTAGCGATCCTGGTCCCGACCACCTTGCTTGCTCGCCAGCATTACGAGTCGTTTAAAGACAGGTTTGCCGATTGGCCAGTGCGCATTGCTCAGCTTTCGCGTTTTGGGGACGCTAAGCAGACCAAAGCGACCTTGGCCGGTCTCACCGATGGCACGGTCGATATTGTGGTTGGTACCCACAAGTTGCTGGGTAAAGATATTCGCTTCAAACGCCTCGGCCTGCTGGTAATTGATGAGGAACATCGTTTTGGTGTGCGGCAAAAGGAAAAGATCAAAGCGTTGCGCGCTGACATCGATATTCTTACTCTGACCGCAACGCCGATTCCGCGCACCTTGAATATGGCGCTAGCGGGTACCCGCGAGCTTTCGATTATCGCTACCGCGCCATCGCGGCGTCTGGCAATTAAGACCTTTGTGCGCGAATGGTCGTCATCTTTGTTACGCGAGGCGATTCTGCGCGAGATAGGACGTGGCGGACAGGTTTATTTTGTGCACAACGAAGTGGAAAACATTCAGGAGATGGCGCAGACCATCATCGAGATTGCGCCCGAGGCGCGGGTTGCAGTGGCCCACGGCCAGATGCGTGAGCGCGATCTCGAACAAGTCATGCTCGATTTTTACCATGGCCGTTGCAATGTGCTGTTGTGCACGACAATCATTGAAACGGGTATCGACGTACCAAACGCCAACACCATGATTATTAATCGCGCCGACAAATTCGGCTTGGCTCAGCTGTATCAGCTACGGGGACGAGTGGGGCGTTCTCATCATCGCGCTTATGCTTATCTGGTCATTCCCCATCGCAAGGAAATTACCGCTGATGCGGTCAAGCGTCTGGAAGCCATCGAGTCGCTGGAAGACCTCGGCGTCGGTTTTACGCTGGCCACTCACGATCTCGAGATCCGTGGTGCGGGTGAGATCCTGGGTGAGGAACAAAGTGGGCAGATACAGGAGATTGGATTTGGCCTGTATTCGGAGCTACTGAACCGCACCGTGGCGGCACTGAAGGCCGGCCGCGGCATCGACCTGGACGAGGCAATGGATGTCCGTGTCGAGGTCGAATTACACGTGCCGGCGCTGTTGCCCGAGGATTATCTGCCCGACGTGCACGCACGGTTGATCATCTATAAGCGTGTGGCGAGCGCCCGCACGGTAACCGAGCTCGATGATCTACGCGAAGAGCTGATCGATCGGTTTGGGTTGTTTGGCGAGCCTGTCGATAATCTATTTCGCGTGACTTCGTTCAAACTCGAAGCCGAAGGCCTGGGCATTCGACGTATCGACCTCGGCAGTCGCGGCGGCCGTATCGAGTTCCACCCCAAGCCGAATATCGATCCGATGCGGATCATTGAATTGATCCAGCGTGATCGTGCCTACCGTCTGGATGGCGGTGAAAAACTGCGGATTACCAAGGAACTGCCCGATGCCGAATCACGTTTCGACGAACTCAAAAGTCTGTTTGAACGTCTGGCGCGCAAACAAGCAGCCTGAGCGGGTGAGGCGCGTACTCTTACTGCTGATTCTGCTATTGACGCCGACGTTGGCCGCAGCGCGCTGGTATCAAGTTGACGTGGTGATATTTCGCCACCTGGTCGCGCCCGCGACCGGGGCCGAACAATGGCCGGCACTGACTGTGACGCCGGACTACGGCGGCAGCGTGGAGTTGATCACCGATGAGGTCGCCAGCAACGATGCGCCGGCCACGACGCAGATGGAAAGCGTCGGCTTACCCATAGCGTTCAAGGCGCTGCCAGGTGGGGAGCGTGGCCTGGTCGATGCCGAGCGTCGCCTGCGTAGCAGTGCTCAATACGCGCCTTTGTTGTGTGCGGCCTGGCGTCAGCCGAAATTCGCAGTGAGCGGTGCTAAGCGTGTGCATCTGAGTGATGTTGATCCGCGTGCGAGCACGGCGCAGTCATTCGACACGGCAGCAGCTGTGCCCGCGCCCTTGGTGACACCCCATGTCGAAGGCACGGTGTTGGTCAAGATTGCGCGACAGATGACGGTGGACGTCGACTTCATCTATGCCAATGACGGTACACCGGTGCGTCTGAAGGCATCGCGCGGCGCAAAATTGCGGGAAGTGAATTATTTCGATCACCCGCTATTTGGCGTGCTAGTGCAGATCCTGCCCTATGATTTGCCTGACGATGACCCGGCGGCAGGCACGGCCAGTGATGAACCCCTGGATGACGCTCGCCAGACTGACCCTGGGCCGTCGGGTCCATCGCCCGAGCCCGACTGAAGACATTTGCACTACCAGTTGCTGCCCGTTATCAGTAACGCCGCGAGTGCGCCGAGCACGTTGCGAATGCGGCCCATGCCGAGCAGTAGTTCGCTTTCGATGTGTGCCATCGTGATTGCTCCCTGGGCACGGCCGGCCGCTGGATTCACCACCAGCGAAATGTTTGCGTAATCAATGCCCAGTTCCCGCGCCAACGCTGTTTCCGGCATGCCGGTCATGCCTACGATGGTGCAGCCGTCTCGTTCCAAGCGGTCAATTTCAGCGGCACTTTCCAGACGCGGCCCTTGGGTCGCGGCATACACGCCTTGTGGCAGCACCGCAATGGCGACGGCGGCGGCTGCGCTGATCAACGCGGCGCGCAAACGCCCGCTATAGGGTTCACTGAAATCGACATGCTGCGGATGGGCCGCAGTACCGTCGGAGTAGGTGTGTTCGCGACCATAGGTGTAGTCGATAATCTGATGGGGAACGACAATGGCGCCGGTACCGGCACGATGCTCGATGCCGCCGACCGCGGCCGTCGCGACGATCGCTTCGACACCGGCATCGGCCAGCGCGGCGATGTTGGCCCGGTAGTTGATGCGATGGGGAGGTAGATGATGATTGCTGCCGTGACGCGGTAGAAAAACCAACTCAACCCCGTGCAAGCGTCCACAGGTCAGGGGCGCGGATGGTGCGCCCCACGCGGTCATTACCTTGTGCTGCCCGAGCTCTTCAAGACCAGGCAGATCATATAAACCGCTGCCACCGATGATGCCAAGTTTCACGGCGTGTCTCCAACTGCAAAGATACCTGGCGCGTTGCGCAGATAACTTTTGTAATCCATGCCGCAACCGAACAAATAGACATCGGGCAAGGTGAGCGCCGAAAAGTCCGCGTGTTGCAGGCCCGCACGACAGGCAATGGTTTTAGTTACCAGTACCGCGCTCAGGACCTCGCTCGCGCCCAGCGCGTGACATTCATCGATGAGGGCTGCCAAGGTGATGCCATGATCGAGGATGTCATCCACCAGTAACACGGTGCGGTCACGGATAGAACTCGGCGGGCGTTTTATCCAGGTAATCGCGCCGCCGCTGGTTTGCAGACCGTAGCGGGTGAGATGTACGTAGTCGACCTGCAAGGGGAAATCAAGACGCTCCAGGAGCATCGCGAGGGGTACTGCGCCGCCCGTCATCACGCACAACAGAACGGGATTGGCATCACGCAGGCGGCGCGTAATCTCGTGTGCCTGCGCATCACAGGCGCGCCCAACGTCAGCAATACTGGCCAGACAACGGGCATTCGCGCGCACGGCACTGAGCTCCGGTGGTTGTGTATCAAGAGTCATGTTGCTTCTCCAAAGCCTGCCGTCCAGCAAAGTCACGTGCAAATTGATGGGCGGCGCGGCCGCTGCGCGAGCCGTGCAACAGTGCCCATTGCAGCGCAGCCGCGCGCACCATATCGGCCTGGGTCAGATCGGCATTAAAAGCACGCAACCAGTGAAAAGCGATATCCAGGTAGCGCTCTTGGCTCAGGGGATGAAAGGATAACCACAGCCCGAAACGCTCCGACAGCGAAATCTTCTCTTCAACTGCCTCAGTGTGGTGCAATTCACCGTCGATAATCCGCGCGCCCTGATTGTCCGATTGATGCTCAGGCAACAAATGACGGCGGTTAGACGTGGCGTAGATGACGATGTTTTCAGGTGTATCAAGCACCGAGCCATCAAGCACCGTTTTCAGGGCACGATAGGTGGCATCGTTATCATCGAAGGACAGGTCATCACAGTAGATGACATAACGCCCACGCCGGCTGTGTAAGCGATCAACGATGTCGGGCAGGTCGACCAGGCACAGACGGTCAACTTCCACCAGGCGCAAGCCTTGCGCCGCATAATCATTGAGTAGTGCTTTGACCAACGACGACTTGCCGGTCCCGCGGGGCCCCCACATCAGGGCGTTATTGGCCGGCAAACCGGCCAGAAACTGACGGGTATTACGTTCCAATGCTTCTTTTTGACGTTCGATGTACAGCAGATCGGCCAGCCGCACAGGGTTGAAGCGGCGTATTGCTTCGAGGCGGCCGCGACCGTCGCCTCGCTTGCGCCAGCGCCAGGCGATGGCATCGTCGAGGTCATCATCCGGCAGTGTGGGCACCAGACGTTCGAGCCGTTCAATCAGCTGCTCTGCGCGGTTGAAAAATTTATCTGCTTTGCCCAAGGTGCGGTGTCCACCGATTTCAAACCAGCCGACATTCTAACGCATCACCACCGCCCCATGAGCTGACGAGGGCGTGTTTCAGGACGCCAACGCAACGTTGGAGCTGTCGCCGCCGACATCACGCAACATGGCGCGTGTCAACTGGAATTCGATGCGCTTCTTGTAGCTCAACAGATCAAATGGGCGCAGCGTTTCGATGCCGATTTGTTTACGAAAACGCGGCGACAAGTCGAGATCGGTAATGTAGATCGGATAGATCTCGCCAGTTCTGCGCTGTGAAAGCACGAACTCGGCAACTTGCACAAACAATGAACCACCATGCTCCCAGGTTGAGAACTCCCGATGGTTGGCGTAAATCGTGAATTGCTGGTGGCCATGAACGTCCGCATCTGCCAGCACCTGAATGGATAAATAACGCGTGCCGATCAGCGGCTGATCGCTATAGGGCTTGATCTGCATGCCATTATTTGCCGGAATGATTTCGGCGGTTTCGATAACGAGATCGGCCAGCGCGCCATCACCTGCGCTGGCAAAGCTGCAGCGCGGCAACGCGGTATCGAGGAAGCGTCGGTAGTGATGCAGCAGCGCCGGCATGTTGTGGCACTCCTGGCGATGTACGAGCAGAAGTCCGCGTTCGTCGATAACATAAACATCAGCAAAGTTGCCACGCTGACGCGCGAAGATCTGCAGGCGCCCTTGTCGATTATGCCGGTAGATATGTGGCAGGACGCCGGCATGGGCGCATTCGCCGTCGAAATGCACAATATTGAAACGATCGTCGCTGGTGTCGCCCAGTGCGCGTAGCAGCACAGCTTGGCCGCCGTGCACTTCGATACGGGGCTTGCCCCTGGCCATGCGCAGGTGATGCAGTTGGTCGTCTATTTCAATGACAAAATGCGGCGTCGATTGCGCAGCATGCCCCATCAAAAAACGATAGGCGCCGCCAAATGTCTGAGCCACGCGTGCCGCGATCTGATTTGCGTAGTCTGAGGTGAAGCAGTGCGCCTCGATCGGCGGTACATACGACTCCGGGTTTTCGACGTTGGCCCATTGCAGACATTCTGCCAGCGCTTCCAGCACGGCACCGTTACCCTCGTAATGAAACGTGAATGTCTCCGACCAGGTGGTGACAAATAGCAGGTCAATAGTGCGGACCAGGTTCATTCGTCGTGCACCAAACGCAAAAGCATCGGTCCGATTGCTGGTCAGCACACCACCGCCGACGGCACTCGAGGAGAAGGTTGACAGGCCAACGTTCACGAGCAGGATGACACGCGAGATCCGCGCGCGTGCGCGCAGACCAGCGGTGCTGTCGTTGTCGTCAGCGACAATCAGGCTGGTCGCGAGGGCTTCGTTAACGCGTTTTATCTCTAACGCCGAGAGATCGCTGGTCTGGGTAAAAACATGCCAGGTGGTGGCTGGATCACTGAGCCGGTTCATATGGCACCAGCTCAGTATCTCGGCAGCCGATGCACAACGTTTGAGCGGGCGCCGGAAGGGTGTTTCAGCAGGCCGGACCATGCCCGTATAAAGCATCCAGACAATATTGTTTTCGGCGAGCTTGGTTTCGTGCAACGATAAGCTGGCCTCTTGTGGATTGCTGCAGATACCGCGGGTCACAACTTCGATTTTGGCCGGCTTCTTTTCGAACGCTGCGTAGAGTTGACGGCCAAGCACGTGCAAATCATGGCCGCTGATTTTGTGATCATTGGCCTGGTCGCGGGCAAATTGCGACAGCATGGCATAGCTGTCTTTGAGCGTATTGATTAAATCGCGTCGTTCTTCGACGGCGGTGTCTATGCGCCATTCTTCGCGCTGGTCCAGTCGCGCGACTTGTTCTGCATTCCATGCCCAGGCCTGGACCATTGCGCTCATCACGTCAGCGCGCCAGTCGTGGGCGGCCTGCGGGCTGCGTGTCGAAAGGCGCAGGTTGGCTTTGATATAAAAGCTGCGTCTCAGCACGTCCAGCCGAACCGGGTCATTGCGCGCCAACAAATGCTCTTCGACCTTGGTAAACATGAGGATGTAGGGGTCGAGGCTGTCGAGACTGACGTGTTCGGATTCGATGCTCTGTTTGTAGCGCTGGCTGAGCAGTGTGATGTTCGGAAACTCGGCAGCGTAGGCTTCCATCAACAACAGCTTCAGAACCGATTTGTAGGGAGACTTGATGCTCTTGTAGAGCTGCCATACCGCAGCGCCGAAAAATTCATCAACTGGAATACTCGGCAGACCGCCAAAATCGATGTAGTCCCGCGGATCGATCTGGCGCGCGGCCACCGCTCGACGGACATAGTTGTCGTAGTCCCCTTCGAAGCGTGCCGGCACCCGCCACCATAGTGGGCGCAAGCCCGCCACCAGCAGACTGGAGCGGTAAAATTCATCAAGCAGTAGTGAGTGCTGAGACGAACCGCTCGATTCGTCCGACAGCGATAGGGTTTCGCCGACACGGAAGCGCTCTGCGTCAAAGACGAAGAAGTGCACTTCGAGCCCGAGCCCGGCGGCAAAAACTTCAATCCGACGCGCTTTTTCCGCGAGCAGTTCGGTCGCCGCCTGCTCCAATGCAGAATTGTGGCAAAGCCACATGTCGAGATCGCTATGGCGGGTGTAGGCGATCGTACCGGGGCTGCCCATCATGTACAGCGCTCGGATCGGAAAACGCGCGGCCGAACGCCGGTCGTATTCGAACGAACGGACCATGCGTTTGGCGGCGCGTATTACTGACTCGGAGGGGCTGTAATCGTAGATCCCGGCCGGTGTATCCCTCGATACATAACCAGGCAACAAGGGGTGATTGATATGGAAAAGTAAGGCCATCACTTCGATGAAATCCCGCTGGCGTGGGGTTAGCGAAGCATGTACACGCCGCAGGCGATCGCGGTTCAGCACCAGGAAGCGCTTTTCGCCGTTTAGTTCGCCCGCTGTGAGCTCGCTGTCGAGATGGCCGTGCATGGTTTACATAGCGGCCAAAAGCGCCGCTTCTTCAGTCCGGTAAAGACCCTGCGCGGAACCCGAGACGTGGATGATAAATCCAGTAAATTCAATGATTTTTAATTGTGTCCCAGACGCTATTCGTCGATAATCCCGGGGCCGGTAGAGGTGCTCTCGATGTGCACTAGCGGTCGACCCCGATTCATCTTCTAAGGACGCCGACGCATGTTTTCCCGCGCTATGTCGATTGCCGATTTCGACGACGATTTGTGGCAGGCCCTGGAGGCGGAAAGGTCGCGACAGGAAACCCATATCGAGCTCATCGCCTCGGAAAACCACGCCAGTCCGCGTGTGTTGCAGGCTGCCGGTACGGTACTCACCAACAAATATGCCGAAGGTTATCCCGGCAAACGTTATTACGGTGGCTGCGAGTTTGTTGATGTTGTTGAAGAACTGGCTATCGCCCGTGCCAAGGCTTTATTTGGCGCCAGCTACGCCAATGTGCAGCCCCACTCGGGCTCGCAGGCCAATGGCGCGGTTTACCTCGCCATGCTGGAAGCCGGTGATGGCGTATTAGGTATGAGTCTGGCCCACGGCGGGCATCTGACCCACGGCGCGGCCGTGAATTTTTCCGGCAAAACCTATCACGCCACTCAGTACGGCCTGGATCCGGCCACCGGGTATATCGATTACGACCAGGTCGCCCGCCTGGCGCGCGAGCATAAGCCGCGCATGATCATGACGGGCTTTTCGGCGTATTCGCGCATTATTGATTGGGCAAAGTTTCGCGAGATCGCCGACGAGACCGGCGCTTATCTGGTGGCCGATATGGCGCATGTCGCCGGTCTGGTGGCTGTTGGTCTTTATCCGAGTCCGGTGTTATTGGCTGATCTGACGACTTCTACCACGCACAAAACGCTGCGCGGACCCCGTAGCGGGCTCATTCTGGGGCGCGGTAACGAAGCTCTGGAAAAGAAAGTCAGTTCGGCGGTGTTTCCGGGTCTGCAGGGTGGGCCGCTTATGCACATCATCGCGGCCAAGGCGGTGGCCTTCAAAGAAGCCATGGAACCCGACTTTCGCGTTTATCAGCAGCAGGTGCTGCAGAACGCACAAGCGATGGCCGAGACCTTCATGCGCCGCGACTACAACGTTGTATCAGGTGGCACGGACAATCATCTGTTCCTGATTGACCTGGTGAACCGCGGCCTGACCGGCAAGGCAGCCGATGCAGCTTTGGGCAGCGCACATATCACGGTCAACAAAAACGCCGTGCCCAATGATCCGCAGTCACCGTTTGTGACCAGCGGCATTCGTGTTGGCACGCCGGCGATGACGACACGGGGTCTCAAGGTCAGCGACGCACAAACGCTCGCCGGGTGGATGTGCGATGTGCTCGATCACATCGAGGATCAAACGGTGATCGCGCGGGTGCGCGGACAGGTCACTGAATTATGCGGCCGCCATCCGGTGTACGCAGCCTGAGATTGATGCTGACGCCGGCGGTCAGGCCAGGGGAGACTCAAAGCATGCATTGCCCGTTCTGCACCCATATTGATACGCGTGTCATTGACTCGCGACTGCTCGGCGACGGCGATCAGATCCGTCGACGGCGTGAATGTGTGAGCTGCAAGGCGCGTTTTACCACCTACGAAACCGCCGAACTGAGTCTGCCGCGCATCATCAAAAGCGACGGACGACGGGAAACTTTCAACGAAGCCAAGCTGCGCAGCGGTTTTTTGAAAGCGCTGGAAAAACGTCCGGTCGCCATGGAGCGAGTGGAAAGTGCCATCAATGACGTTAAACGCCAGATCCGCGAAAGCGGCGAACGGGAAATCGATTCTGTGCGCATCGGTGAACTGGTGATGGACTCTCTGCGTAGTCTCGACCAGGTTGCTTATGTGCGTTTTGCATCGGTGTATCGCAGCTTCGAAGATGTGCGCGCCTTTCTAGAGGAAATTGAACGGCTGGAGAACGATCTGCCGCCCGATCTGCGGGAGCAGCAACTCGACCTGCTGCAAGTCGAAACAAGTAAAAAATCGAACTGAACGCCGCCAACGTATAACAACTGGCCAACGCGCATGAGTGGCAACGACGACGAACGTTATATGGCGCTAGCCCAGGCCCTGGCAGCGCGCGGTCAATATTCCACTGCGCCCAATCCCTGTGTCGGCTGTGTGCTGGTCAAAGACGGCGTGGTGCTGGCCGTCGGCCATCATCGGCGCGCCGGTGGCGCCCATGCCGAGGCCGATGCGCTCGCGCAGTGTGGTGTGGCCGCGCGGGGCGCAACCGCCTACGTCACGCTTGAGCCGTGCAATCATCACGGTCGCACGCCGGCCTGTAGTGAGGCGCTGATAACGGCCGGTGTAGTGCGGGTGGTTTATGCGATGCACGACCCCAATCCACACGTCGCCGGTGGTGGCGCAGCACGCCTGCAGGCGGCGGGTATCGAGGTGCTGGGTGGTGTGGGCCGGGCAGCGGCGGCAAGTTTAAATCGTGGTTTTTTCCAGCGCATGGAACACGGCCGACCGCGGGTGCGTATCAAACTCGGTATGAGCCTTGATGGCGGCGCAGCGTTGGCCGACGGTAGCAGTCAGTGGATCACGTGTGCCGCATCTCGTGCGGATGTGCAGCGTCTGCGCGCCGAATCCTGCGCGATTGTCACCGGCATCGGCACCCTACTGGCCGACGATCCCTCGCTCAACGTCCGCGATCCACAATTTGAAATGCATGGCCGCCAACCCCATCGTATTGTGCTTGACCGTTATTTGCGCACGCCGTGTGACGCACGCCTGCTGACACTCCCCGGCGAAACCTGGATTTTCTGCAGTGAAGAGAGTTTTGTGCAGGCTGGCCCGTTGCGTGATGCAGGTGCACGCGTCGAATTCCTGGCGCTGCATGACGGGCGCATCGATTTGGCGGCGTTGGTGCGACGCTTGGGCGAACTCAACATTAACGAGCTGCTGGTTGAATCAGGACCGCGTTTGGCCGGGGCCTTTATCGAAGCACGCTGTTTTGATGAACTGGTGCTCTACGTCGCGCCCAAATTGCTCGGCTTGACAGCGCGACGTGCCTTGGAAGTACGCTCGCCGCGACTGCTGGCCGAGGCGCTGCAGATGCCTATGGTCGCGTGCGACAGGATGGGAGATGATTTGCGTATCATTTTAAAACTCGCGTGATGGCATCCCATGTTCACAGGTATCGTCGCCACCGTCGGCCGCATCACTCAACTAGCTAAACGCGGCGACGCCATGCGCATGGCTGTCGACGCGGGCAACCTCGATCTCAGCGATGTTGCCCGCGGTGATTCCATCGCGGTGGCGGGCCCGTGTTTGACGGTGGTTGAGTTCGGGCCGAAACATTTTGTCGCGGATGTATCCATCGAGACGCTCGCCCGCACCACCCTCGGCGCCTGTCAAATTGGTGACTCGGTAAATCTCGAGAAGGCGCTCAGGCTCACCGACCGTCTCGGTGGCCACCTGGTCAGCGGCCACATCGATGGCATAGGTACTGTCGTTACGCGCGAAACGCAGAACGAATACATTCGCTGGGTGGTGCGCGTGCCTATCGCACTGGCTCACTATTTGGCTTTCAAGGGCTCGGTTGCGATCGATGGTGTGAGCCTGACGGTGAATGCCGTTGAAGGCGACACGTTCGATGTGTTGACTATTCCCCACACCTTGGAACGCACTACCTTGGGCCGGCTTGCCGCAGGTACCGCAGTGAATATCGAGGTTGATATCATCGCGCGCTACATCGAGCGCCTGCTGAGCAAATCGGCCGGCTCCACCGCCAACGTCGGCGTGTCGCTGGCAAGTCTGGTCGAGGCGGGCTTCGGCGGATCTCACCAGCCCTGAATCGGCCGGCTGCGGCGGGTCGCTGCGGCCCGCACCGAAGCGGCACAAATGTTTATAATCGCGCGACGATTCACGAGCATTGGCCACCCCATCCACCATGTCACTCAGTAGCACCCAGGAATTAATCGACGAGCTTCGGGCTGGTCGCATGATTATCATCATGGACGATGAAGATCGGGAAAACGAAGGCGACTTCATCATCGCCGCCGAGCACTGCACGGCTGAGACGATTAACTTCATGACCAAATTTGGCCGTGGCCTGATCTGTCTCACGGTGACCGAAGAGCGTTGCCGGCGTTTGAACCTGCCGCTCATGGTGCAGGACACGCGTTATACCCATCGCACAAATTTCACCGTTTCGATTGAAGCCGCCGAAGGCGTGACAACCGGCATTTCGGCAGCCGATCGTGCACGCACCGTGCAGGCCGCCGTGGCACGCGATGCGCAACCTAGTGATTTGACTCAACCGGGGCATATTTTCCCGCTTATGGCACAGTCGGGTGGGGTACTGACCCGTGCGGGCCACACCGAAGCGGGCTGTGATTTTTCGCGGCTGGCAGGCCTGGAACCGGCGGCAGTTATTGTCGAGATCCTGAACGACGATGGCTCCATGGCGCGTCGTCCCGACCTTGAGCGTATCGCGGGCGAACATAATCTGAAAATTGGCACCATCGCCGATCTGATCCACTTCCGTATCGCCAACGAAAAAACCGTCGAGCGCATGGCCGACTCAATCATCCCGACCGAATTTGGTGACTTTCATCTGTACGCTTACGAAGATGCTATCCACGGCGATCTGCATATGGCGATGGTGAAAGGTGATATCGATGCCGAACGGCCAACACTTGTGCGTGTTCACATCTACAATCCTTTTGAGGATCTGACCGCCAGTGTGCGCAAGGATGCTGGCTGGCCGCTGCGCGACGCCATGCAACGAGTGGCGTCTGCGGGTGAGGGCGTGATCGTAGTGCTCAATAATCAAGTCACCAACCGTGAACTGGTGCATCAGGTGCGCTTGTATGCTGCCAGTGACGACGGTGCTGTGCCGCGCCGTGAGAATGCCACGATGGACTGGCGCCAGATCGGTCTTGGTGCCCAGATCCTGGCCGATGTCGGTGTGCGCAAAATGCGCGTGATGAGTCATCGCCGCAAATATCACGCGATTTCAGGATTTGGCCTGGAAGTTGTCGAATACGTAACCTGAAGTCCATTGTGCAAGGGCCGCGTATGCGCGGCGGTCGGGCCAGAAATTAAAAAGGTAGAGAACAATGCAGGACGTGACCATCATCGAAGGGCGCCTGGTGGCGGAAGGCAAAACCCGCGTGGCGATTATCAGTGCGCGGTTCAATGGTTTCATCGTCGAAGCACTGGAAGCAGGTTGCCTGGATACCTTGCGCCGTCACGGTGTGGTGTCGGCCGACGTCACCGTGACACGCACACCGGGCGCTTTTGAAATGCCGGTGGTCGCGGCCAAACTCGCTAAATCGGGCAAGTACGATGCGGTTATCGCGTTAGGTGCGGTGATACGCGGTGCCACTGCGCATTTTGAACACGTTGCCGGGGCTTGTTCGCGCGGCTTGAGTTCCGTGGCCACGGAGACGGGTGTGCCGGTTATTTTTGGTGTGCTGACGGTTGATACCATCGAGCAGGCCATCGAGCGCGCCGGCACCAAAGCTGGCAACAAAGGGGCGGAATCAGCGGCTACCGCCATTGAAATGATTTCGTTGATGCGTCAACTGTGAGCAAGAGTCCTGGCGGTGGACACCACGGTCGGGTGCGCGCTCGCCGTTGCGCCGTGCAGGCTCTTTACCAATGGCAGATGGCTGGTCAGGAACCGCGCGATATCGTGCAGGAGTTTGTCGCTGATCGTGAACTGGTGAGTGTCGATATGGAGTACTTCACGGCCCTGGTGCGTGAAGTGCCGCAGCACTTTGACACGCTGCAGTCTGATCTCACGCCCTTCCTTGATCGTGAATGGCGCCAACTCGACCCGGTGGAGCGTAGCGTGTTGCTGATCGGCGCTTATGAGATGCGCTACTGCCTGCAGATCCCCTACCGTGTTGTCATCAATGAAGGCGTTGAGCTGTGCAAGATGTTCGGCACCGTCGAGGGCCATCGTTATGTCAACGGTGTACTCGACCGCCTCGCTCACACCAGTCGTGGAACCGAAATCAACGCACCCCACAACGCCTGACGGCAATCGCGGGCGACACCATGGATGAGTTTGACCTCATCGCGCGCTACTTCAAGCCGCTCGAGATCACGAGCCCGGAACTGTTATTGGGCATCGGAGACGACGCGGCTGTTGTCGCGGTGCCACCGCCCGCGCACCTGGTGGCGGCGGTTGATACCCTGGTCGAGGGGGTGCACTTTCCGCAAGGCCTGCGTGCCGATGCCATCGGCCATCGGCTGGCGGCGGTTAATCTGAGCGATCTGGCGGCAATGGGTGCCGACCCTCGGTTTGCAACTTTGGCTTTGACCTTGCCAGATATCAACGAGTCGTGGCTGGC
>JAYUQF010000158.1:0-13960 GCA_043756885.1 Pseudomonadota bacterium | reverse complement strand
ACGCGCAACGTGCGCATCCTCATCGAGACCGGCGTAGCGGACGACTGGCCACCGGACTCAAACCGGTTTTGCGGGCCGCTTAAGTACCTACGTATGAGGCAGTGTTAGTCACCGCGTTCGCACTCCAGTGGATGGTCGATTAACCAAGAACTTCGAGAAAAGCGCGTGCGTCAATTAGCTGTGGTGTATCCAGGCTATCTCGAAACGACTCGTAAACGGGCTTTAAGATCTCGACGCTGCGCATGAGTTCGCCCTCCTCAGACCAAAGGCGCGCAAGATTTAGCGTCGAGCGCAACTCCCAAGACTTAGCATTCTGTTCTTGGGCAATCTGGACCGCTATTGTCAATATTCCGGCCGCGGATTCGCGGTCTCCAACTTGTAGCGCCGTCTGAGCACGTAGGTCATAAATTCGAGATTCCCACCATCGTTCGTCCGTCTCGGTAGTCAATCTCAAAGCTCGATCCAACGACTCTGACGCATCTCGTGATCGACCAAGCAACAGAAGACTCTCTGCGTAGAGACACAAAAGCATTGTGAGCCAAGTGCGATTTCCCAACGCCTCCCATTTTTTCAAACCGTATCTCATCAGTTCGACGCCTTCGCCACTCGGATTAGTCGACGAAATTGCCCATCCCTCTAAAATTTGCGCCACCGCCTCAAATGGAGCGAGCTTATGTTCGCGACTTAAAGAAAGAAGTTCCCCTGTCGCGTGCTGAACAAATTGCACGTCGCTAGCAGCGGCATAACTTAGTGCCTCATACGCCAGCGCGAAGGCGAGCGTAGGTGGGTGCGCAGATTTTCTTGCTAAATCAATCGCCGCCGCACCGTGAAGGGCAGCCTTTTCCAACGAACCGAGAGCCCAATTCGCGTGAAGCGCGCACGCATGCGCGCACACAGCTGGATCATGCCCCATATGAAGGAACGCATGATGCCTATGCTGGTTCTGGCTGTAGAGATCCAAGCCTGCCGAGACATCTTGGTTGACCGAGTCAAACTTTCCCCTGAACAGAAGAATTGGCCACCGTGCGTGATGCGCTTGAAGCAGAACATCGCTATTTTTACTTGAACGCGCCAAATGGAATAGCTGATGCGAAATTTTGTCGGCTAATTCGTAGTTGCCCCGCATCATATTCGTCATCCACATGCCGGTTATAGCTGGGAGCGCACTCGCCGGATTCTCGACAATGCTAGCCAGCTTATTGGCCCGTTCATATATTGCCTCGACTTCTGCAGATGCCCACCCACTGTGGGTCATGAGTAGTGGACCCAAGTTGGTGAGAACCGTGAATTCGGCTACGTCGACCTCGTGAGAGCGCCTGGTCTTCTTTAATAAAGAAAGCGACCGTTGGAAATACTCTATTGCTTCGCCGGCGGCTCGACTAAGCGCGTTCTGTCCAGCTACCATGTAATATTTCGCTGCGGCGAGCGAAGAATGCCCGCGTTCGTAATGCATGGCAATTTCGCCGGCGACCTCATTTATCGGGATCGAGAAGGCAATTTCCAGACGGTTTCCGACGAGACGGTGCAGGCGCGCGGCGCGCCCAGGCGCTATCCGCTCGTATAGAAGTTCTCGGTAAAGACTGTGTTTGAAGACGTATCGTGACGCGACTGTACCGTCGGGCCATTCAACGCGTCCGGACACGAAAATTAGTCGACTCCTGCGAGCCAATGACTCGCATGCTTGTTCGGCATGATGTCCGCTCATTAGCAAGGCGGCTGCAATTACTTCGGTCGAGAAGTTGTCGCCGGCTACACTTGCGGCTTCCAAGACATCAATCTCCCACTTAGCGAGGTTATCGACTTGTAGGAGAATCCATTTTTTTAGAGCGACAGGAAGCCCCAGAGTATTCAGTGCACTTGGAGCAATTTCTGCTTGACCGTCAACTCTGCCAAGGAGGCGACGAGAAACGAGATCGTTGACGAGGTGTGTAATGAATAGTGGGTGGCCACCAGTCCTAACACTTAGTGCGTTTACGATCTCGGCTACTTGGTCTGGGAAGTTTGGGTGCTTCTGATCCGCTGGAAAATTTCGCGACACTATTTCAGTGATTTCGTGCAGGCCAAAGGGTTCAAGTACGATCTCCCGAGACCAGGGTAGGACGCCTAGTTCGTGGCGCAGTGCTCGCAGAGAGTGCTTATGCGGAAGATCGGGAGGGTCGCGAAATGTAGCGGCTATTAGAAGCTTCGCCTTCGTATGACGCCTAGCTATAAAATTCAGCCAATCTAACGTTGAGTTGTCTGCCCAATGCAGGTCCTCCAAGCATACTACGACGGTCGTTCTGTTTGAGAGTACCTCAATTGCGTCGGATAGCTCGCGCATCATTCGTTCTGGAGATGGCACCTGTGGGCGTGGAATGGATGTGCTATCAATCATTGACGGCGAGGGCATATTTAAAAGTCCAAGCCATTGCGGTGCGTGGCGAGCTAAGCAGGTCACGAGAGCCTCGCCAGTTGATCTGTGGCACGTTCGGCCGAGTGCATCGAGCAAAGGTAGGTAAGGTTCGCTCGGGCCAAAATTAGAAGCACACTGGCCCCACATAACCATCGCGCGGTGGTCGCGCTCAACGAAATGCGTAAATAGCTCTAGGAGGGTTGTTTTCCCTATGCCAGATTCGCCGGCGATAAAGATAATTTGTCTCTTTCCAGCTTTAGCTTCGGTCAGCGCTCCGTGCAGTTGCTGCAATTCTAACGACCGGCCCACAGCCGCCGAAGCATGTCTGTGAATCAACTCGCTTTTTTCCGACAAAAAAGACGATTCTATTGACGCAATAAAGCGATAACCCCGGCGCGATACCGTTGCAATGAAGCTTGGTTTCTTCGCGTCGTCGCCTAGTGCGCTCCTCAACTCAGCTACGCATACCGTCAGTGCAGCGTCGGATACGACAACCTTCGGCCACACTGCATCCCAAATTGCTTGTTTTGTCACCAGAGAGCCAGCGCGAGAAGTTAGCAACCGGAGCAGCAATAGCGCCTTCGGGGAGATCAGCACCGGCTCTCCGCGATGGCGTAACTCGTCGGCAAGTAAGAATTCCCCGAATCTAAGTGCTCCGGCCGGCCCCTGGTCGTCGCTAGGTTCGCGCATTTTTATGGTCTCTTTCCAATTTGCTGTGCTAGCTATCCTACTGCTACTGATAAAAGGTGTTGCCGCCGATGCGGATTTGAGCCATTTTCGGGGTATGCGCCGCTGCTTCGGTGAGCCAGCAGAACGGTTCCGGAAGAGGCGTCGCGTCTGGGGTTTGAGCCGAATGGCTGGCTCACTCGATCATCGGCAAGGTGGCTCTATCCGGCGCCGGCGCGAACATCGTAGCCAAACGTAATGAATAGAAGTGCAAAGCTAGCGTGCTGTGGCACGATGGACTTTCACAATTTTTGAGGATCGGAAACTCAGGCGCCGAGAGGCTCGACGATACGGGCGGGGCTACAGAAAAGCCTATGCCGTTACTTTGAATGACGAACAGTCGATGAGCCGCGGCAACCGAAAGCAGCGCACGGCGTACTCGGCCCGACAGGCGGCATGGGCAGGCGCCGCAGCGAGGAAGCTCTTGCCGACATCCGTCGAGTAAGCTGATGCTTAATATGAACTTAAATAATTGATTTATATATAAATTGTCTGGCTGGGGGACTAGGATTCGAAATAATAAGATAAAGCGATGATTACCGTATATAAATTCGGGTTAAGAATTAATTTACTACGCAATTAGCTACGCAAATTTTCTGTGCTCTTCGATTCAAATGAATTTGCAGAATGGGGACTCGACTCGACCCGAAACTTTCATCTTACAAGCCGTTGAGGCGGATGCCTCCGAGCTACCCACCTTGGAGCCGCTCATCGACACGCCAGGTGGCCTTATTTGAATTCTCGCCGCAACCTGAATTGCCGGGCCTGGAGGAACCAAGCTGACGGCAGACCTCTCTCTAACGCATGGACGCGGATGGCCCGACACTTAGGCCCAGTGTCGCTCGTGCCGGCGGGACCGAGAAGACGCAATGTCCCCGGACGAGCCGCTCGAAATACGCCGCTGATCCCATTGGCTCCCGAATTTCCGTTGCAAACCCGACATCACCGGCTGTCGTTGACGCCATTCGTTTCTTGGCGTCAGCGCGAAGCGTCGCATTTTCAATCTCGATTTCGAAATAAACAGCGTTGATGCTTCCGATACTCCAGCGATGATCAGGCGAGAGTAAAGCCGGCATACCCGGCGGCGGCGACCTCAGCACATTTGCGGCAGAAGGTCGGCAGACCGCCCGCGTAGAGCAGAAAGCCGCGTTTCTTGCCCGGAATGTTCGCGCCCATGAACCACGACGCGGTCTCGGGAATGAGGGTGCCGGCCACGGTCTCGTCCACATGTTCGACCCAGGCCGCTTCGGCCTCCGGCGTGGCGGCGATGTAGGTGACGCCCTTGGCCCGCAGGTAGGCGATGGCCTCGGCGACCCATTCGACGTTCTGTTCGAGGCAGCGCGGCACGTTGCAGAAGCTCGCGGAGTTCTGCGGTCCGCCGCCGACGATGAACATGTTGGGAAAACCAACCGTCTGCATGCCGAGCAGAGTCCGCGGCCCGCTCGCCCACTTCTCCTTCAGAGACTGCCCATCCTGGCCGCGGGTATCGATACGATTGTGCGCACCGGTGGCGGCGTCGAAGCCGGTGGCGAAGATGATGATGTCGACCGGGTACTCGCCCGCGCTGGTCTTGACGCCGCGCGCGGTGATGCGCTCGATGGGCGTTGCGCGTGTGTCGACCAGCACGACGTTGTCGCGGTTGAACGCTTCGAAGTAGCCGCTCTCCAGCGGCACGCGTTTGGTGCCGAAGGCATGATCGGTCGGCGTCAGCAAGGCTGCGATCTTCGGGTCGGTGACCCGCTCGCGAATCTTGTTACGCACGAATTCGGCGATGGTCTCGTTGGCCGCGCGGTCGGTGCCGATGTCGCTGAAATTGCCCAGCCAGAAGGCGAAGCCGGGTTCCGCCCACAGGCGTTCGTAGATCGCCGTTCTCTCTTCCTCGCTGACATCGAACACCGAACGTGGATCGACATCGTGGATGAAACCGGCGAAGGACTCGCGGCACTTGCGGAAGATTTCCGGATACTCGGTGTGGATGCGGGCCTGGGTGGCCTCGTCGATCGGCGCGTTGCGCAGCGGTTTGCAGTAGTTGGCCGTGCGTTGAAACACGGTCAGGTGACCGATGTTTTTCGCGATCTCCGTGATCAGCTGCACCGCCGTCGCGCCGGTACCGATCACCGCCACGCGTTTGTCGCTCAGATCGACGGCGTGATGGGGCCAGCGCGCCGTGTGCCAGCTCTGCCCGTGGAAGTCGGCGCGGCCGGGTATGTCAGGGGTAACGGGGTCCGACAGCCCACCAAGCGCGGTGATCATGAACCGCGCGCGTACTTCGCTGCCGTCCTCGGCGCGGATGCGCCAGGTGCGGCGGTCGGCCTCGTAATGTGCGGCGCTGACCCGGGTGTTGAAGCGGATGTCGCGTCGCAGGTCGAGTTTTTCGCTCACGTGCTGGAGGTAACGCAGTGTCTCCGGCTGCGCGGCGAAGTGTTCGCTCCACTGCCATTCCTCCAGCAGCGCCTCGGAGAACGAGTAGCAGTAGGAGTAAGACTCGGAATCGAAGCGCGCGCCAGGGTAGCGATTCCAGTACCAGGTACCCCCGACGTCGCTGCCGGCTTCGAGCACGCGTACCTCGAGACCTTGATTGCGCAGCAGATGAAGCTGGTAGAGCCCGGCGATGCCGGCGCCGATGATGACGGCGTCGAACTCTTCCAGCGTGTCTTGCGCAGGCTGCTGCATGGTCGTCTCCTCGCAAATTGGCGCGCCCGCGGCGCGGGCGGCGAGGTGGGACGGTACCGCAATTTCCCGTGGGCAGCAGGCAGGGCCGGCGGGACGTCAGTCCGACGTCAGTGGTCGAGGTCGTCCCTCAAACCGGTGGATCAGGGAAAATGGCGGACATGCTGAATTTTCAATCTCATTTAGTTTAGTGGTTCGCCATCCAGCGATGAGTTCAAAATTCAGCATGTCCCCGTTTTTCGTTTCCGTTTTCCCACTCGGGGCGGCGGCGGTTGAACTGAATTACGCAAACAGTGAAATTTGCGAGGAAAACGCAAATCCTCGGAGTTCAATTCCCTAGTAATACCCCCGGAAGTACCCCCAGGAAAAACGCTCAAATGTGGCAAGCATCAATGCCGGCGCCGGCCGCCGCCGTCGGCGTTGATGGCGCTTGTCAATGACAGCATATACGCTATCATCCCATGAATGACAATCATCGTGCTCGACACCAATATTCTAGTCGCCGCACTACTACGAGGTGGAGCCAGTGCTCGCTCGGTGCTGCGCAGGTGTGTCGACGGCCATTACCAGGCCGTGCTCGGCCCGGCACTCCTCGCGGAGTACGAGGACGTATTGGGCCGCACGGATTTGTTCGCGAACTCGGTGTTGTCGGCAAAAGAGCGGAATGAGGTGTTCGACGGTTTTTTGAATCGTTGCCGATGGGTCGAAGTGTTCTACGCCTGGCGCCCCAATCTTCCCGACGAAGCTGACAATCACTTGGTGGAGCTTGGCGTCGCCGCGCAAGCAGATGCCATCGTGACGCGAAACCTGCGGGACCTGTCTCGCGGCGAATTGAAATTTCCCATGCTCAAAGTGCTTACACCCGAGCAATGTCTGGAGGTATTTCCATGTCCACGTTGACGATACGTTTGCCCGAGGAAAAGCATGAGAGGCTCAAGGCGCTCGCACGCGCCAACTCGATCAGCGTCAATAAGCTGATGGACGAGCTTGCGACGGTCGCCCTAGCCAACTATGACGCTCGAGTGCGATTCGAGACGCGAGCCGCGCGCGGCAACGCGAAGCGCGCGTTGGTGTTGCTCGATAAACTGGACGGGGCCGAGTGAATTCGAACTATGGCCGGAGCGTGGCCGTGAGTGGGTATGAGTTCGCCAGCACGCTTCCTTGCACCACGGTGTCCGTGGCGAATTCGCAGTCACGCCGCCACCGGAGTCTGAAACAGACCGCCGCAATGATGTCGCCAAGTGTAACGCTCGAAGGTAGCAGGCGTGCGCGTCGACAATCCGGCGAGCCGATCGGGCGCAGTGCCGCCAAGCGAGCGATGCACACGATGCGCATTGTAATAGTTGCGGAATTCCGCCAACTTTCGCATCAGGTCAATCGAGTTCCAGAAGAACACCCGATCTAGATATTCGCGTCGAACTGTCCCGATCAATCGTTCGACGAACGGATGTGACGTCGGGACATACGGAAGTGACTTGATTTCCTCAACCTCAAGTACGCGCAGATTTGCGCGCCAGCGATGGAATCGAAATAGCGGGTCATTATCGGTGCTGATGTGGGCTGGTGTCGGCTGGCCGGAAACGACGGAATTGAACATCCGACAAACAGCAACACCGTCGACCGTTCCGTTTTCGACGCCAAATCCAATGATGCGGCGCGTGAACACGTCCATGACGACCATCACCCAATGAGTGCGCAGTAGGATTGACTCGCATCGGAACAGGTCCACGCTCCAAAGACTATCTTTGGCATGTGCGATGAACGTCAACCAGGACGGGCCATTGGAGCCAGAGCCACTTGGCTTATAGTGCTTATCCAACACGCGCCGAACGATATCTTTGTTGATATCGATGTTGAACGCATCAGCAATCTCTTGGGCAATACGCACGCAGCCGAACTTGGGATTGCGAGACTTCAGCGCAACAATCGCTGCGATTAATTCCGGCGACGGACCCTTCGGGCCGGGCTTGCGTCGATGACCTGCGGACGAAAAGAGCCGACGGTACTTTCGATTGACCAACGCCTTATGGAATTTAAGCACCGTTCCGGCGGTTATCAGGACTGACAGTTTTGAGATCCGTCGCGGGGCGATGAACAAGCTCGTAAGCCCCAGCGCGAAACGATCGAGTGTCGTTAGATTCGGGGCGCGCAGCCGCGAGCGATTGCTGATCAAGATCTGATGCTTGAGTATCAAAGATTCCGCAACAACCGCGCGAACCCCACCTGCGCGTAGCAGTTTCGTGCAGGTGACGAACAGGTGGATCATCAAGATGAGTAGATCGCGCATGCGGCGACGTTATCATCCTCGCAAATCTTCGCAAGACTGCACGATATGCCCGAATCGCGCTAGCATTTAGTAATTCGCCATCCACACGCACGCAATCGGGAGATGGAACATTTCTGTGGATTGCCCCGGAGGAGTTCCTGCGGAAGCGGCGGCCGCCCGCGATCATGCGAAGCCATGAGCGGACTCAGGGCCCCTCTCAAAGCGTGACGAGACGTGCGCGTAACGCCGCGCTAGCCTGACGATACGGCGCCGGCCGGCGTGCGACCCATTGAGCCCCGCCGAGTGCGGGGCTTCTCTTTTCTGGGACGTGCTTTACCCGAATGCCAGCAACCTTAACCCACCCTTGTCGTTACGGCGTAACGAATGCGCCTGCCTTTAACGGCGCCTAGATCGCCCCCACCTCGAAAAGCTGAGTTGCGAATGCTACTCGGCGGTTAAGAATGAAACTGATCGGCTGCTTCCTTGCCTTCCAGCTCGCCCAGCGCCGCGTATCGAGTCATGAATCCCTCGACTCGCTCTCAGTGCGTTGCATGTGAAGTAGTACCGGTCGCCAGTGGTCAGTTGATGCAACCTTACACCGGTTGACAGCGGAGACCCTGCGACATGGTTAAACAAACCGAGCTCAAAATTGCCAAGGCAAAAATTGAAGACGTTCTTAGGGTGTTGGCCGCGGAATCTCGCTTGCTAGAAAAAAGAAAAGAAGAGGCACGCATCGCCGTAAGAGATCGCGCTCTGACTGAAGCGGAGATCGACGACCTGCTCCCGCGCCATCCCGCCGGCTCGATAGCCATTTAGGATCGACAGAGCGCGTAGCACATCGGCAAGCGCGCGGCGCCTCCTCGAAATTTAGGAGGTTCTATCAGGCCAGCGGCTGGCACCCGCTACGGCAGCGCCAACCCTAAGCACGATGTTCGGGAGCACTGGTTCGCGTCCTGGATGATTCAGGACATGCCTGCCCTGCTCTTGCCGTTACGCCGTAACACGACTATAGTTCCGTTACGGCGTAACGATGGAAAATATTATGGCAACCTCGGCAGAACGGCAGGCGGCATTTCGGCAGCGTCATCTTGCCGAGGGTAATGCAGAGCGGCTGAACATCATTCTTGACGTATCGGCAAAGCGGCAGATTGAGCGCTTGGCCAGGCACCGTGGGACTACGCAGCGCGCGGTAATCGAGGCGCTGCTGGCCGAGGCAGAGCGTCGCACGACCGCACGCATGCAGCCAGCCGCTGAAGGGGAGTATTTCACCGTTACGGCGTAACGGCTAACATTGGCGCGTGCGGCCAGCACTCGCTATGCCGGCGCAGCGCGCAGCCCTGCTGCAGGCGTCGCTTAATCGTCTTCTACTACTATGCCATCGCACACAGGCGGCGCTGCCGGGTACATTTTCAACAGTCTGCGAAGGACGGCAAACAGCATTGCGGCGGCGGCTCCTTGGGAGGTTAGATCAATTGATCCATGCTGATTTGCCCTTGCGGCATATTCGCCAACTTCGCCGCCACCATTGCGCGCTGGCCCACGCCGCCAATAACATCGACGCCGGCTACATGGCGGCTACATGATTTTCGTTGTGTCGGGAGAAGATTCTTAACTCGTTGATTTAATTGGCTGGGGGACTAGGATTCGAACCTAGACTGGCGGAGTCAGAGTCCGCTGTCCTACCGTTAGACGATCCCCCAAGGGTGCGCAAGCTTAATTCAGATCGGCGAGCGCATAAAGGGTGAGTTGCAGATCCTGTTTGCTGAATTGTCACCCTGCACTGTGTGCCGCACAGCAGCCTCAGGTTGCGCCTCGCACCATTGGATCAAGCTGTGCAATTGCTGCGAAATTTCCAGCGACTCCTGCATAAGCTCAGTCGAACGCTGCATGCTGATGAGATCGAGTTGTGCGGCGAGGTAAAGCTGCGTCCTTAGTTCCGCGCAACTCGAGCGCGCACGCTCAAGGCAATGGGCGAATTGGCGGCGTGATGATCGTTCGTAGCCTGCGGCGATCTGCGCGGCGAGCGCAAGACTGGCGCTGGTGATGCGCTCATGGATGACGACATCGTCACACCGATGGGTAACTGAATAGGCTTGAATTGCGAGACCGCAGGCGCGGTTCCAGATGCTGAGACTGTGCAGGGCATCCATGTCGTGACCTCCTTGTCGATGTGTGAGGCCCGGGCTTCCTGCCCGGGCTTTTGCTGGTTTCGGCTGCCGCTGGTGGCGGCAGCGAAAACTAGCGCTTCGAGTATTGCGGACGTTTTCGGGCCTTGTGCAGACCAACCTTCTTACGCTCAACCTCGCGCGCATCGCGGGTTACGAAGCCTGCTACACGCAGTGGGCGTCGCAGGGATTCGTCATAGGCGATGAGGGCGCGGGTGATGCCGTGACGGATGGCGCCGGCTTGGCCCGTGATACCACCGCCTTCAACCGTGACATTGATGTCAAAGTCGTGGGCCATGTTCACGGTTTCCAATGGCTGGCGCACAATCATGCGGCCCGTCTCACGACCAAAGTACTGGTCGATGGACTTGGTATTGATGATGATGTTGCCACTACCACGCTGCAGGAAGACCCGCGCGCTCGAACTCTTGCGGCGACCAGTGCTGTAGAGAACTTCGTAGGCCATGGGTTCAGAACTCCAGTTGAATCGGCTGCTGGGCCGTATGCGTGTGAACCGGGCCAGTAAAGATCTTGAGCTTTCGCATCATCTCGCGACCTAGCGGACCTTTGGGCAGCATGCCCTTCACGGCGCGCTGAATGACCGTCTCAGGCGATTTGGCCAGCAGCTTTTCGAAGGTGATTTCCTTCATGCCGCCGATGTAGCCCGAGTGGTTATAGTAGATTTTGCCCTTGGCTTTATTGCCGGTGACCCGAATCTTCTCGGCATTAACAATGACGATGTAATCGCCCGTATCCATATGCGGAGTGAAGATCGGTTTATGCTTGCCACGCAGGCGTTTGGCTACTTCGGCCGCCACGCGGCCCAGTACCTTGTCATTAACATCGACCAGGTACCAGTCACGTTTGATCGTGTCCGGCGTCGCAGTGTAAGTTTTCATTGGGTCGTCTGACTGGTTCGGAAAAAAGAGGCGCAATGGTACGGACGGGCGTCGGGAGTGTCAATGCAAAACCCTGTAATTCCGCTAGATTTTCCCCGGTGCTCACGAGCAATACAGCGCGCGATGACGGGGGCAGGACGATGAGAAGCTACTCACGCCTGGACCACTTGCTCGACCGGGCCGATTCCCTGTTGCGCGCCGCGACACGCACTGGGAGCGCACAATTGCGGCCTACGCCAGCTGCCGATCTGCCCGATAATCCGCTGGCCAGCGGGGCGCGGCAACGGGCGGCGGGGCTAATGCGCGTCAACCACGCGGGCGAGGTTTGCGCTCAGGCACTCTACGTCGGTCAGGCGGTCTTGGCCCGCGACCCGGAAAATCGTTCGGCCCTGCTCGCCGCGGCCCGCGAAGAAAGTGACCATCTGCACTGGTGTGAACAGCGTCTGGCTGAGTTGCACAGTCGTGGCAGCCGGCTGGACCCACTGTGGTTCGCAGGCTCCTGTGTGATTGGTATGGCCGCCGCCGCCAGCGGCGACCGACTGAGCCTGGGCTTCGTCGAAGAAACCGAACGCCAGGTCGTGCGGCATCTGGACCACCATCTCGGCCTTTTACCGGCGGAAGATCTGCGCAGCCGCGCCATCGTCGCCAGCATGCGCGCCGATGAGGAACGCCATGCCAATGACGCGCAAGGGCGCGGCGCGGCCCGGCTTAGCGGCCCGCTACGTTGGCTCATGACTCAGACCGCGCGGATTATGACCAGCATCTCTTATCGCATCTGAGCGTTGCATGATGGACTGGGCAGCGTTGAAAGCTGCCGAGTGCGGCTCTACCCTGGGACCATGAATTCAACAGCCATGTTTTACCGACAGTTTGTGGCGCTGATTGGCGCTTGCCTTTGGACCCTGAGCGCGGTGGCCGGGCTCCCGCCCGCCATTGCCGGCGAAGCCTTGCCCAGCCTCGCGCCGATGCTCGAAAACGTCACGCCTGCGGTGGTGAACATCGCCAGCGAAGGCCACGTCGAGATGCAGTTGAATCCTTTATTCAACGATCCCTTTTTCCGACGCTTTTTTAACGTTCCCGACCAGCCTTTGAGCCGCAAGACCCAGAGTCTGGGCTCTGGTGTCATTGTCGATGCAGCGCGCGGCTTGATCCTGACTAACAACCATGTCATCGCCAATGCTGACAAAGTGACGGTCAATCTACGCGACGGGCGCAATTTTAAGGCTGAGCTGGTCGGCAGCGATCCGGACAGCGATGTCGCGGTCATCAAAATCGAGGCCAGCAAGCTCACAGCGCTCAAGCTTGCCGATTCGGACAAGCTGCGAGTCGGTGATTTTGTTGTAGCGATCGGCAATCCCTTTGGTCTGGGCCAGACCGTGACGTCCGGTATTGTCAGTGCGCTTGCGCGCAGCGGGCTCGGTATCACGGGTTACGACGATTTGATCCAGACCGACGCCTCGATCAATCCCGGCAATTCTGGGGGTGCGCTCGTCAACCTGCGTGGCGAACTGATTGGCATCAATACCGCAATCTATTCTCAGAGTGGTGGCAATGTTGGAATCGGCTTCGCCATCCCGACCAATATGGCCCATCAAATCATGTTGCAGCTGGTGTCCCATGGCCAGGTCAAGCGTGGTTACCTTGGCGCGCAGTTCCAGGATCTCAATGCCGAACTTGCCGAGGCATTTGGTCTGCGCGCGAACACGGGCGCGGTGGTTGTTGATGTCACTGCAAACTCGCCTGCCGCTCGCGCCGGGCTAGTGGCGGGTGACGTCATTACCCGCATCAATGGCCGAGCTATCACCAGCGCCGCAGAATTGCGCAATCAAATCGGATTGATTCGCAGCGGCGAAAAAATCGATATCGGTTTATTGCGCGAAGGTGTTGCAGCTCGTGCGAGTCTGACGATTGCCTCTCGCGATGAGGACGTCAGCGCCAGTGGTCAGTTCCGTAACGAACGCCTGGCCGACACCACGGTAGGTGAAATTCCTCAGGACTCACCCGCCGCAGGCCGCCTGCAAGGTGTGATGGTCTACAAACTTGAGCGCAGCTCGCGGGCGTGGCGTGCCGGATTACGCGCTGGCGATATCATCCTCTCGGTCAATCGGCAGCAAACGCCGTCCCTGCCGGCGTTTCTGGCGGTGGTCAATCAAGCTCAGGGCGCGCTGTTGTTGAGCGTGCAACGCGGCACGCAGAGTGCTTACCTGGTGATCAAGTAGGACGCTCAGCTGCAGTATTCGACACCGTGTAAGTTGGCTTCTTTCACCACATCCGCCAGACACTGTATGACCCGCGGCCGCGCAAAACCACGACGATAAAACACTGCGATGGTGCGCATGGGTTGCGGCCCGGCAAAGGGTCGCACTACAAGATGTTCGGCCAAATCATCGTTAACGCGCATAGTCGCGGGCAGGATGGTCACCCCTGCGCCCATTGCCACCATCTGGCAGATGGTTTCCAGCGAACTGCCTTCCAGGGTTTTCTGCAGAGCGCCAAGGTCTTTGCTCAGCGGGCAGATCTCCACGACCTGATCGCGAAAACAATTACGCGCGCCGAGCAGCAATAGCGTATCGGCGGCGAGATCGGCTGGCTTCAGGCGCTTTTTTGTGGCCAGTCGGTGGCCGGCCGGCAACGCAACTTGCAGGGGTTCATCGTAGAGCGGTCGCGACAGAAGCTGCGGATCAACATAGGGCAAGGACATGATGGCCGCGTCCAGTTCGCCGTGCTTGAGCTGCGCGGCGAGGGCGTCGGTGAAGTTTTCTCGCACTATCAGCGACATCTTGGGGGCGTGAAGTTTGAGGCCCGAGATCAGACGCGGCACGAGATAAGGACCCACGGTATA